>WGLQ01000001.1 GCA_016125495.1 Hyphomicrobiales bacterium
GCATCGGGGAGGAATTCGCGGAGACGGGCCTTGCCGTGCGCGGCGGGGCCCTCCTTGCGGCCGAGGGACCACTCGCCGCGAGCATGGTGGACGGCTCACCGGCCGCGGCCGTCGTCCTGATTGGCAATTTCGGCACCACGCTCTGGCCCCACTTCGTTGCCGGACGGCGCAACGAGCCGCACCCGCTCGACAGCTGGACCCGCCGCACCGTCGCCCCGATCGCCCGTCGCCTCGGCGCCCGCGACGTCTATCCGAGCGACCGCCCCTACCTGCCCTTTCAGCGGTGGGCCATGGCCGCCGAGGACGTGACGGTCTCACCGCTCGGCCTGCTCATCCACCCCATCCACGGGCTGGACCATGCCTATCGCGCCGCTCTGCTCTTTGCCGCCCCATTGTCGCTACCCGAGGTTGCGAGGGGCACGCCGCCCTGCATGGTCTGCCCGGGGCGCCCCTGCCTTTCGGCTTGCCCGGTCGGGGCATTCGGCGAAGGCGACTACGACGTCCCGCGCTGCGCCTCGTTTCTCGAGTCCACGGACGGCGCCCGTTGCCTCGACGGCGGATGCGCGGCGCGCAATGCCTGCCCCGTTGGCCGCCAAAGCCGCTACCCACTCGACCAGACGCGCTTCCACATCGCCGCGTTCATGGCCGCGCGCCAAGCCGATAAGCGGTTGGATTGAGAGCGTCGAACGGGCGCCCCTGATGCCGCGAGGGCTCAGCCCGAAACGCTCCCGACGAAGTGGAGCACGACGTTTCGCGCATGTGGCGCCGCCCGATGCTCGACGAGGTAGACGCCCTGCCAGGTGCCGAGCGCCATGCTCGCATCGATCACGGGGATGGCGAGACTGACGGAGGTCAGCATCGCCTTGATGTGTGCGGGCATGTCGTCCGGCCCTTCGCTGCGGCGACGGTAACCCCCGTCCTCGGGCGCGAGGCGCTCGAGTGCGTCCAGGAGATCGGACTGGACAGTCGGATCCGCGTTTTCCTGGATCGTGAGCGAGGCGGACGTGTGCTGCAGGAACACCGTCAGTAGTCCCTCTTGCGCCCCGACCTCGGCAAGCCATGCCGCGACCCGATCCGTAATGTCGTGCATGCGCTTTCCGCGCGTCGCCACTTCGAGGACGGTCCGTCGCTGCTCCAACAACTTCTGCTCCACGTGCCAGAGGGGGCGGTAGTGGCCCTTCAGCATTCCCTCACCTTCGCCCCCCTCGGTTCCTGCGATCCGACCGCTCCACGAACCCGGACCGCGACGGGGCGTGGGCGGGTGTCCGTCCGCCGCCCGCCCAAGTCCCCGACGGCGGCAACATACCCGTCTCTCAGAGCGGCACACCGCGCCGGTCGTTCGGCTCCTCGAGACTTTTCATCATGTCTCTGAAACGCTTCAAGGTGCCCTCGAAGAAGCCCATCATCTTGTCGACCTCCTGCTCACTCGGCAGTGTGAGACCGGCCGCGGGCGGGGAATTCGTTTGCGCCTCCAGTCGCGCCACGAGTGCCTCGAGTTCGAGATTCCGGCTCTCGAGACGATCGAGGCGACGTCGCAGGTCGCCGAGCTCCGTATCGGGCAGCGCGCCGGCCTCCCCGTCGGTCGGCGACGACGCGCCGACACCGCCGGTGCATTCGAGCGTCCCGTCCACGCTTCGGCAGAGGGCAACGGCCCCCGTAGCGGTATCGAGCCTAGCGAGACCGTCCGGTGTCTGCGACCAAGCATAGCGCCCGATCTCGGCGGCGGCCGCCACTCCCGCCACACCGGCGAGCGCCAGTGCCGCGACGATCATGATTTGCGCGACACGCATCGTGCCACCTCCTTGCTGGATTGGAACCCCAAGCCCTGCGCAAAGCCTAGACCCTGGCTCGCGAAATCACCAGACATGCCCTCGCGCCAGAGATCAACGCTCTGATTAACCGAACATTTACGCTCACTTGCCAGTCTCGTTTCCATGGTCCGCCGTTTGTGCCCGCGTTCGGATCCGCACTCACGTGCGTTGGCAAAGTGGGCAGCTTTCGATCCTCCGTCGCCTCTTGTTCCCGGATCCCGCCTGACGCGCGTGTCGAAGACACAACGGTCGATTGGGGATGATGATGATGGCAAGAGACGGTGTCCGCCATGAGGTGGACCAGCCGGACGCGCGCCCAGGCGCTGCGCACGAACACGAAGGATCGACGGCACGTGGCGGCGAGGCCCGCTTCGATGCCGATCTGCGCACCTTGTTGAGCCGATTGGCGACTCAGATCGCCGACAGCGACCGCCGCCACGGTGCGGCCTTGCGCGATCTGCAAACTCGCCTCGGCAATCTCACCGAACGAGGCGCTGAAGCGGCACCCGCCGGCTCCGAGGAATGCTCGCACAGCTTTGCTTCGATCCAGTCGCAGCTTCTCGAACTCGCCCAGCACCTGCGCGAGACTCGCGATCGCATCGAGAGCGGCCATTTCATCGCGCCGGCGATGGCCGCGGTCGGCGTCATGCCACAGACCTCGTCTGCTGCGGACCATTCCGTGACCGCCCTGGACACCGTCTCCGAGGCCGGCTGGCCGGACGAGGAGCCGACGCCTTCTTTGACCGAGGAGGACGAGTCCCCGATGCCGGAGGCCGACCGGGCCGGCGCTGTCGGCTCGCTCGACGAGATCTACGCTTCGATCCGCGCCGCCCTCGCCGAGGACGACGGCACCATGCATCCCGTCGCGCCGGGCACCCCGGTGCTGCTCGCGGCCGCTCCCGCCGATACCGCCGCGCAGGCGCCCTCCCACCTCGACGCCTCGGCGTCCGACGACGACCGGTTCGAGACCGACGAGAGCGCCGGGGACGAATCCTCGACCCCGCAGGATTCGAGCGTTCCGGCACCTGAGGCGGTATTCGTCGGCTGGAACGACAACGCCAATTGGGACGAGGAGACCGCCGAGGCGCTCGCAAAGGCTTACGCCGAAACTGAACGTCCGGCGCAGCAGGCGACGCGCCCGAGACTTCAGGTCGTCGCCGCAACGCTCCCTGTCCAGACGGAGGCTGCGGCCGCCGAACCCCTCGCGGCGGCGCCCCTGATGGCGTCGCCCGCCCCGACCCCGAGCCCGGTCGACGTGCTCGCGGTGAGCGCACCTGTTCCCGTCGGCATCGACGAGGAGGCGCTCGCAGAACGCCTCGACGCCCTTGCCGCCGACATCGAGCGCTCGATCGCCAATGCCGTGCCGGCCGGCATCATCGAAGGCCTCTCAGACCGCATCGACGCGCTCGATGCAAAGGTCGTCACGCTCCAGAACTCCGGCGGCAACGACGAGATGGTCGCCGCCATCGAGGCGCACATCGCCGACATGCTCGGCCAGATCGATCGCATCGGCGCCGGCAGCGAACGCATCGAGCAGATCGAGGAGGGCATCGCCCGCCTCTATGACGAGGTCTCCGGCACGCGCTCCGAGCTGCCTGGCCTCATCGAGCAGGCCCTGGCCGGCACCACCGCCGGGATCGGCGCGTCCGCCATGGCCACCGACACCGCGCATGAAAAACTCGATGCTCTGCACGAGCTTGTGCTCGCACTTGCCGAGAGCAATCGCGCGCGTTCTGAAGGCGAGTCCTCCGACCTCCAGATGGTCAACGCGGCGCTTCTCGAGCTGGTCCACCGCATCGATGAGCTCGAGGCGATTGCCGCCGGCGACCCGGGCTACGACTACGTCGAAGACGAGGGCGCGGCTCCGGCGGGTGACGTCTACACGGCACCATCCCAAGTCGCAGCGCAAGTCTCGGACGAATTCGCCCAGCACGACACAGGGACCGGGGAGTTCGAATACGACGAGGAAGTGGAGCCGGTCGAAGAGGAGCATGTCCCGGCCCGTGGCCGCATGCGCCCGGCCGCCGCTCCCCAGGAGGCCGCGCCTGCGCAACCGCGCGTGCACATCACCGATCGCGCCCACGTCCAAGCCGAGGAGGCAGCACCAGCTGGCGAAATCCAGCGTCTGCGTCAGCGCATGACGAGCCGCATCGCCAGCGAGCAGGCCGAGCAGGCGGCCAGCCAAGCCGCAAGCGAGGGCAACCGGGTGCGCATCTCCGGGCAGGACTTCCTTGCCGCCGCCCGCCGCGTCGCCCGCTCCGCCCAGGAGCAGATCGCCGGTGGATCGGGAGCCGCACCGGCCGCGAGCGCCGCTCCTGCCGTGCCGCGCGCCTCGACCACCTCGCAAATGCGCGCCAAGCAGGCGGCCAAATCGAGCGGTGGCCTCTTCTCGCTCGGCCGCTTCAGTCCGCGGCCCGTGCTCCTCGTCGCAATTGTCGTGCTGCTCTCGGTCGGCGCCGGGCTCGTCTATTCCAAGATCAACAACCGCAACGCACCCTCGACAACTGCCGCTGAGACCTCGGCTCCGGCGCCGGTGAACCCGTCCGCTGGCGCTGCCCCGTCGGGTCAACTCGCACCGACCAGCGGTAGCATCGGCAGCGGTCGCGAATCGAGCCTTGCCAACGGTCGCCGCCTGGTCGGCGATGATCGGTCGATCGACCTCGGCGCTTCGCCATTCGGAATCGTGGTGGACCACGGCACCGGCGGAGACATCGGAAAGGCCGACATCGACCGTCCGCTGATTGCCCCGGCGACCGGAGCTTCGGCTGACGTCGGCACCCTGGACCGCGCCATGGTCCAGCCCGCCGCGATCGATGCCGAAACGCGTCAGGGCGTCGGCGACCTCGCATCGCTCGCCGCCGGCGTTTCCGCGCTGAAGCTGCCCCCGGAAGGCGCGGGCACGCTCGAGGAGCGCCTGATGGCGGCCGAGGGTGACCCGAAGGCGCAGTTCATCGTCGCCTCCCGCCTCGCGACCGGTGCCCTCGGCGTACGCGACGAACAGCAGGCGATCGCTTGGTACCAGCGCGCCGCCGCCGCCAGCTATGCCCCGGCCCAATATCGGCTCGGCACGCACTTCGAGCGTGGACGCGGCGTCGCCAAGGACCTCGCGCGGGCCCGCGTCTGGTACGAGCGCGCCGCCAGCGTCGGCCACGTGAAGTCGATGCACAACCTCGCCGTGCTCGTGGCGGGCGACAGCCAGGGTGAGCCGAATTACATCACGGCCGCGCAGTGGTTCGAGAAGGCCGCCGACCACGGCCTTGCCGACAGCCAGTTCAACCTCGCGATCCTCTATCAGAACGGCCTCGGCGTGGCCCGCAACTACATCCAGGCCTACAAGTGGTTCGAGATCGCCGCGGCCGGCGGTGATACCTCCGCCGCCAAGCGACGCGACGCGCTCGGTGCCGAGATCGCACCTCAGGCCATGGCCGCGGCCAAGGCCCAGGCCGCTTCCTGGCGGCCCCAGTCCATCGACCCCGCCGTCAACTACGACGACATGGTCGTCGCGGCCCGGGCCGATGCCGCCGCTCCCGCTCCTGCTCCCACGGTCATTGCTTCGATCGCTCCCGTCGGCCAGGCGACCACGACCGCGCCGGCACCGGCCGCCATCGCGCCGCGCACCGATCCGATGGTTGCCGAGGCCCAGCGCCTGCTCAAGAAGCTGGGCTACGAGCCGGGCGTCGCCGACGGTCAGATGGGACCGCAGACCGCAGCCGCCTTGCGCCGCTTCGAGGCACGCATCGGCCTCGTTCCGACCGGCCGCCTCTCGCCGACCATTCTCGATCGGTTGCGCCAGGCGGCAGGCTGAGCCGGTACCCCCGGCCAACGCCTGGAAAGACGAAAACACTGGAGGGCGGCCGACGTGGCCGCCCTTATTCGCATTGGTAATCTGGCGAGGCACAGCCAGGTTCGTGCCTTCGGTCGGCGCGCGCGCAAGGCGCTTTGGGACCAAACGGCCTTGAAGCATGGTGCCACACGGGCCCCGGCATTGACGCTGACGAGCAACCGGCGCTTACTCTGACCCGTTCGGAGTCGGGCCGCGACCAGAAGGCGGCGCCGGCGTCGTTGTCGTTTCCCCGTTCCGCCTGAGCACCCGTGCCCCTGTCGTCATGAACATTTATCTGCCGATCGCGGAAATCTCGGTGAATGCCTGGATGATCCTCGGCATGGGCGGCGCGGTGGGATTTCTTTCCGGTCTGTTCGGCGTCGGCGGCGGATTCCTGATGACGCCGCTGTTGATTTTCGCAGGCATCCCGCCTGCCGTCGCGGTCGCGACCGGAGCCAATCAGATTGTCGCGTCCTCGGTCTCGGGGGCCCTCGCGCAATGGCGCCGTGGCAATGTCGATGTCAAGCTCGGCACGGTTCTGCTCGTCGGCGGCGTCATCGGCGCCGTCTTGGGCGTGCTGTTGGTGCGGGTGCTGCGCGACCTCGGCCAAGTGGATCTGGCCATCTCGCTGAGCTACGTCGTGTTCCTCGGCATTGTCGGCTCCCTCATGCTGGTCGAAAGCCTCAATGCGATCCGCAAGGTCCGAGCCGGGCAATCGATCGAGCTTCGCCGCTCCGGTCAACACAATCTGATCCACAAACTGCCGCTCAAGATGCGCTTCAAGCGCTCCAAGCTCTACATCAGCTCGATCCCACCGTTTCTGATCGGCCTCTTCATCGGCGTACTGACCGCCCTCATGGGCGTCGGCGGCGGCTTCATCATGGTTCCCGCCATGATCTATCTCCTGAAGGTGCCGACCAATGTCGTCGTCGGGACATCGCTCTTCCAGATCGTATTCGTCACGTCGGTGACCACGATCCTGCATGCCACGGAGAATCAGACCGTCGACGCGGTCCTCGCCCTGCTTCTCATCATCAGTGGTGTGATCGGCGCACAGATTGGAGTGCGTGCCGGCCAGAAGCTGCGCGGCGAGCAGTTGCGCGCGCTTCTCGCGCTGATGGTCCTCGCGGTCGCCATCCGCCTGGCCTTCGACCTGGTGCTGACGCCGGACGAGCTCTACTCGATCGCCCCTGTGCGCGATGGGGGCGCCCAGTGACGGCGTGGCACGCACGAAGGCAGTCGGGGGAGCTCGGCTCGGTTGGACGCCCCGGCGGGGCACCCGCACGCAGGGCATCGCCGGCGGCAACCGTTCTGACCATCGGCCTTGCGATCATCGGGCTGGCCCTCTCGGGACCACGCGAACCCGCGGCGGCCGAGGCGACCGCTCCGGCAGAGAGCGCGTCCGCGGCCCCGGCGGTCGCGGCCATACCAGGCCCGACCGGCGAGTTCGTCGAGGCGGACATTTCGGCCCGGCGCATCGACATCAAAGCCGATTTCACCGGCGTGCAGGTGGTGATCTTCGGGGCGATCCAGAACAGCCGCAAGGAAACCGCGGACGACGGCTTCTATGACATCGTCGTTTTGCTGGAGGGGCCGCGCGAGAACCTCGTCGTGCGCCAGAAGAACCGCATCGGCGCCATCTGGATCAACACGCAATCGCGCTCCTACAAGGCCGTCCCGAGCTACTATGCGATCGCCTCCAACCGGCCGATCGAGGCGATCGCGCGCCCGCAATTGCGCAACTGGCTGGGGCTGGGCCTCGATAGCCTCAAGCTCATCCCGATCGGCACGTTCCGCGAGGGCGAGGAGATCGACTATCGAACCGCCATCGCCCGGATCAAGTCCGAGAGCGGCCTCTATCGCGTGCAGAACACCGGCGTTTCGTTCGTCGGCCGCAGTCTGTTCCGTGCCACCATCAACCTGCCCGCGAACGTGCCCGTCGGCGACTTCAAGATGCGGGTCGCCCTGTTCCACAAGGGCGTGTTCATCGATTCCTACTCCACCACGCTCAACCTCGAGCGGGCCGGCGTCGAACGCGCGATCCACAATTTCGCGACCGACCAGCCGTTCCTCTATGGCGTCGTTGCGGTGCTCATCGCCGTTCTGGCCGGCTTCGGGGCCACCTTGCTGTTCCGCAAGGACTGATCGGGCCGAGCCCCGCTCCGTTTCGCCCCCAGTGGTACGCACACCGCCCCACCGAGCGCGATTTCAACCGCCCTTGAGCGGCATGAGGATGGCGATTTCGTCCCCGGCTGCGAGAGCGTCGGTGCCGCGCTTTGCCTTGGGCTGCACGGCCCCGTTGCGCAGCACCAGGTAGCCCTGCGAGTTCGCCATGCCGAGCTGCTCCAAGAGGTCGATCGCCGTCGCCCCCTCCACAACCTCGATTTCGGCCTCCTCCCGGCCACCGAGATATTGGGCATAGACGTCCGCCACCCGCACCTTGAGTGCAATCGCCATCGGCTAAATCCCGAAAACCGCGCCCTGCGTGCGGGCGAGATAGGCATCCATCATGAGCAGCGGATTGTCCTTGAGCCGCTCCTTCCAATGCCCGAGGCGGACCCGCGTCTGGATCAACCCGCGCAGCACGCCGACATGCTGGGTGAGACCGAGCGCCAGAGCCCCGACCAGCACGTCGCCTTCGAACGACAGTCGGATGTAGCGGAACCGCTCCGGGTCCGAGAGGACCGCCGTCTCACCGCCCGCGACCCCGTCCCACTGGCCGAACGATGACGAGATGAGGCCGAGCGTGTTCAAGACGTTCATCGAAAGGCTGCCGCGATAGCGGGTCGGCCGCCCCGTCATGTTGAGCGCCGCGACGCGGCCGTGATCCGCTGCTGTCGGCTGGATGGCGTGGATCTGGTGAGCGCCGGTTGAAAAATCGAAGCCTTCCGCGACATCGCCCGCCGCATAGACGCCGGGCACGTTCGTGGCGAGATGGTCATCGACGATCACCCCGGTGCCGGTGGCGATGCCGCTACCGTCGAGGAACGCCGTGTTGGGCCGGACACCTGTCGCGCAAACGACGAGGTCGGCATCGAGCGCCCCGCCGTCGGCGAGCGCGAGCCGCAATCCACCGCCCTGCCTTTCGATTCCGACAATGCGCGTGCCGGTACGCACCGCAACGCCCTTGCCTTCGCACCAGCGCTTGATCATGTCGCCGCCGGCGCGGTCCATCATGCGCGGCACCATGCGGTCTTCCATCTCGACGACCGTCAGCGCGACACCGCGCGCCGCCAACGCCTCGAGCACGATGCAACCGATGAACCCGGCGCCCATCAGGACCACGCGCGCCCCGGGCCGCGTTGCGGCGGCGATGCGCCGCGCGTCGGCGAGCGTCCAACAATTCTCGATGCCATCGAGATCCATACCCGGGATTGGTGGCCGCGTGGCGCGCGACCCGGTTGCGATCAGCAGGCTGCGGTATCCGAGCACGCCTCCGTTCTCGAGCGTAACGGTCCTTGTCGCCGTATCCACATTCGTGGCGCGCCCGCGGCGAACCGCGATCCCCAGCCCATCGAAATGCCCCGGCTTGCGGCGCAGCCACGTGCCGTCCTCGCCGATGTCCTCCGCCAGCAGGTAGGGCAGCGCCATCCGCGAATAGGGCGGCTCGGGTTCGTCACCGACCAGCACCACCGCATGCGCCGGGTCGATCTCGCGCAGCGCTTCGGCCGCAACGACCCCAGCCGGGCCCGCGCCGAGCACGACGTATGGGGCTGTCTCATTCATCGCCATCGCATTCCACCTCCGCGCGCCACCGAAAGCAGCACCGCCCGGCACCTCTAGCGGCACCGCCGGCACAAGCATCGGCTCGAGCCGCGCCTCACCTCAGTTGGCACCCTGGCGCGCGGCGATCCCGAGGCGCGACAGCGTATCCGCCGACGGCACGCCCTCGCCGGTCCAGCCGCGCAGCGCGTAATATTCCGGAATCATGCGGTCGATCTCGGCGATCTGGCCCTTTGCCGTTCCCGATGGCGCCGGCGCCGTCTTGAGGCGCACGGGCAAATCATCGTCCGCCCGGGTAAACCCGGCCTCGAGGTTGTAGAGCCGCTCGAGCGTGAAGATTCGCTCTCCCGTCTCGCGAAAGCGGTCGGCCGTCCACTTGCTCTCGCAGGCGGCGTCCAGCTGGCTCACGTATCGATCGACACCCATGCCGATCGTGAAGAGGCAGAGCCCGGTCGAATCGACCGATGCACCGACGTCCTGGCTGCGCTTGCAGGAGTCCGCCTTGCCGGCACCTGTCTGGTCCTCCATGTCCTGCTCGAAGACATCGTGGCGCATGTGGCAGGCGCCCCGGTTCGAGGTCGCATATCCGAGGCCCATGCCCTGTAGGGCCCGGGGGTCGTAGCCGGGGAACTCCTGGCCTTTCACTCCCATGAAGAGATCGGGCCGCCCGTATTTTTCGCAGAGCCGCTTGGAGCCGAGCGCCAGCACCTGCCCGAAGCCTTCGAAGAGCCCGGTCTTTTCCGCCATGATGGTGAGCGCCTCGGCGTTACCGAATTTGAGTTCGACGCCGCCGGTCTCCTCCTTGCTGATGAGACCGAGCCCATAGAGTTCCATCGCCGCCGCCAGCGTCACGCCGAACGAAATCGGGTCCATCCCGTGCTCGTTCATCAGGAAGTTGGCGAAGGTCAGTGCATCGATGTCGTCGATCCCGCAGGCCGGCCCGAACGCGAATGCGGTCTCGTATTCGAGACCGCCCGAGGCGTGCCGGTATTTCGGCCGGTTGACGATCGTGAAGTGGTTCGCGTCGATGTGCGCGATGCGGCCACAGGCGATGGTGCACCCGAAGCAGGCCTTGTTGGTCAGCAGGTTGACATGCCCGTTGGCCTTCGGTTCACGCATGGCCCGTGCTCCGACCTTGTCCGCGCCTTCGAACTGGACCTCGAGGAAGTTGCGGGTCGGCAGGCCACCGAACTGCTGCATGGTGCCCAACATCGCCTGGGTGCCGTGCTTGGTGAGGCTCTTGCGACCATTGTCGGCGGCGAGAAAGGCGTTCGCTTCGCCGACCGCCTCCATGAACCGCTTGGGATCGGCAACGCGCACCCCCTTGGTGCCATGGGCCGCGACCGCCTTGAGATTCTTCGAGCCCATCACGGCGCCGACGCCCGAGCGCCCGGCCGCCCGATGCAGGTCGTTGACCACGCAGGCGTAGTACACCCCACGTTCACCGGCGACCCCGATGCTCGCGACCTTCAGCTGCGGGTTCTGGTGACGCACGCGCAGCCACTCCTCCGTGAACCACACGGTCTGGCCCCAGATTTCATCGGCCGGCAGAAGCCGGACATCGTCGTCCTCGATGTGGAGATAGACCGGGCTTGGCGAGCGGCCCTCGATGATGAGGAGGTCGTAGCCGGCATACTTGAGCTGCGCGCCGAACTTGCCGCCCGAGTTGGAGCAGGCGATGGCGTTCGTCAGCGGCCCCTTGGTGACCACCGCATAGCGCCCGCTGGTCGAGGCCATCGTTCCCGTGAGTGGCCCAGTCGCGAAGATCAGGACGTTCTCCGGACTCATTGGATCGGTCTTGGGATCCATCATTTCATAGAGATACTTCGTGGCGAGCCCGCGCTCGCCCATGTAGTCCTCGCGCCACTCCTCGTTGAGCGGCTCCGACCACACCTTGCCCTTCGTCAGATCGACCCGGAGCACCTTGTTCTGATAGCCGCTCATGCGTTTCTCTCCAGCCTCGTTGGCTTCGGCGCGCCGCGCCGTCGGTCGAATTGCGTTCTGTCCGGGCTCAGGCGCCACCGGCCGGCCGGCCGTGCCCGGAAACTGCATGCGCCTTCATGCGCTCGTAGCCGAGCCACGCGGCGTCGACATACGTGATCGCCTCGGTCGGACAGGCGCTCGCGCACGCCGGGTTGCCGCCACAGAGGTCGCACTTGATCACTTTCCCACTGTCCGGATTGTAGTTCACGGTGCCGAACGGACATGCGATCGTGCACACTTTGCAACCGACGCACACGCTGTCGTTGACCTCCATGGCTCCGGTAAGGGAGTTCTGCGTGATCGCTTCGACCGGGCAGGCGTGCATGCACCAGGCCTCGGCGCATTGCGTGCACGTATAGGGGATGGCTTTCAGGCCGTGCTCGAACTCGAAGATCTTGATCCGCGACTTGGCCGGATTGAACACCCCTTCGTTCTCGAACGAGCACGCCATCTCGCACTGCAGACAGCCCGTGCATTTCTCCGGATCGATCAGCAACGCCTTTTGCATGGTATGCTTCCCGTATGCTCGCGCGGGCCCACCGGCACCCGACTTTCGTCGCGCACAATGCCCCGATTGTCGCCCTGCCGTCCACCCCCTCCCGCCGGCGCGCTGCCGGCCCTGCCAACACCGTTGCGGCGGGCCCCGGGATCGTCTGATATGGCGCTCGGACCAGGCCCCTGGCCCACGGCGACGACCGATGCCGGGGGTGCAACAGGGCCCCGGCGAGGAGTTCGCGATGACCGCTACGACGCCAAACGACCCGGAGGTGTTGGACTTCATCGAACGCACCGCGGCCTTCTACGCGGCAGGCCAGCCCGCGATCGGCATTGCCCAGATGCGCGCCGCCTATGCCGAGGTCTGCCGAAGCTTCTACGCCGGTCGCCCCGCGGGCATGGCGGTGCGCGACGAGCGGATCGCCGGACCCTCGGGCCTCACCATCCCCTTGCGGCATTATCGCCCCGACCGGTCCGCTCCGGCGGCGGCGGGTGCCAGGGCCGGCGTGCACGTCCTCTACATGCACGGCGGGGGCTTCATACTTGGCGATCTCGACAGCCACGACGACGTCTGTGCCGAGCTTGCGGACGGGAGTGGCCTTCCATTGACCTCGGTCGACTACCGTCTCGCGCCCGAGCACCTCTATCCCGCCGCCATCGACGACAGCTTTTCGGCCTATCGCCACCTGCTCGCTGCGGGTGCCCGCGGCATCATCGTCGCTGGCGACAGTGCGGGAGCCAACCTCGCCGCCGCCGTCTCGCTCCGGGCTCGGCGTGAAGGCGTGGCGATGCCGCTCGCCCAGCTGTTGATCTACCCCTGCCTCGGTGCGCGCCCCATCGGCGGCTCATACGAGGAAAACGCAGCCGCTCCGATCCTTTCGACCGCCGGCTGCCGGTTCTATTTCGCGACCTACACGGCCCGCGAAGACTGGGACCACGAGCCGGACGAGGACCTCGCCCCGCTCGCGGCCCGCGATTTCACTGGTCTGCCGCCGACGTGGATGACGTCGGCGGGGTTCGATCCCTTGCGCGATGATGCCGAGAATTATGCAAGGGCCCTTGCGGCCGCCCGCGTGCCCTGCGTCTGGCGCAACGAGCCGCAATTGGTGCACGGCTACCTTCGCGCCCGCCATTCCTCGCGGGTGGCCGGGGCGAGCTTTGCCTTCATGACGGGAGCGCTCGCCGAAGCGGCTCGCCTCGCAAGCTGAGCCTCAGGCTTTGGCCGGTTCGGCGCCTTCCGTCGTCACCCGCGAATAAATATCCTCGAAGCGGATGATATCGTCCTCGCCGAGATAGGCTCCCGACTGCACCTCGATCATATGCACCGGGATCTTGCCCGGGTTCTCGAGGCGATGTACCGCTCCGACCGGCACGTAGGCCGACTCGTTCTCCGTGATCGTCTTTGCATAGTCGCCGACCGTCACGCGCGCCGTGCCCGAGACCACCACCCAGTGCTCGGAGCGATGCATGTGGCTCTGCAGGGAGAGCTTGCCGCCCGGCTTCACCATGATCCGCTTCACCTGGTAGCGGTTTCCGATGCTGAGCCGCTCGTACCAGCCCCATGGCCGGTGGCAGCGCGGATGCATCGTCACCTCCTCGCGGCCCTGGCGCTGCAACGCCGCGACCAGCTTGCCGACGTCCTGGGCGTCCTTGCGCGGCAACACCAGCACGACGTCGTGCGTCGCGATCACGCAGATGTCTTCCACCCCGAGCGCCGCGATCGCGGGGCCCGTCGTATAGAGCAGACTGTTGCGCGCCTCGTGCACCATGACGTCGCCATTGACGACGTTTCCGTTGCGGTCCTGGCGGCCGCGATCGCAGCCGTTGGCCCACACGGCGTCCCACGCCCCGAGGTCGCTCCAGCCCGCTTCGAGCGGCACAGTCAGGATATTGCCGACGTGCTCCATGATCGCATGGTCGACGGAGATACTCGGGCAAGCGCGCAACGGCGCCATCGCCAGTTCCGTGGTGCCCCCATCGACCCGCCCAGCCTCGAGCGCACGCTCGACCGCCCGCAGAACCTCCGGCGCATGCGTGCGGAATGCGTCCAGCATGGCCCGGGCGGAAAAGAGGAACATCCCCGAATTCCAGAAATGCCGACCATCGGCCAGAAAGCGTTTTGCGATCTTGAGGTCCGGCTTTTCGGTGAAGCGGGCAACGGCGAGCGGCCCGGCCGGCGCTCCATCGAGCGCTGTGCGCTCGACCTCGATGTAGCCGAACCCGGTCGCCGGATGATCCGGCACGATGCCGAAGGTGACGATCGCTCCGCGCTGTGCCGCCTCGACCCCGGCCGCAACGCCCCGCCCGAAGGCCGCGACGTCACGTATCACATGGTCCGAGGGCACCAGCAGTACGACACCGTTGGGATCGTCACGATAGCCGAGCAGCGCCGCCGTTGCCGCCGCGGCCGCCGTATTTCGCCCGATCGGCTCGAGGACGAGGTGATGCGCGTTCGCGCCGATCTCGGAGAGCTGATCGCGAAAGATGAATTGATGCTCGAGGGCGCCGATCAGGCTCACGCGGCCGACCTCGACCTCGGCGAGGCGCTTTACGGTCTGCTGGAAGAGGCTGCCATCACCGAACAGATCGAGGAACTGCTTCGGCATCGCCCGGCGCGAAAGGGGCCAAAGTCGCGTGCCGGTTCCACCCGACATGATGAACGCCTGAACTCGCGAAAGCCCACTCATACCTCGAATTCCCCCGGCCCGATCAACGACGATCCAACGGGGCCTTATGACGGGTCAAGGCTAATGTTCCGTTACTCGGCGGATTCCTCCCCGGTCGCCGGCAGATCGATGCGGATCTCGGAAAGCAGCACGCGCGTATCGCGGGGCGCCGCCCACTCTCGGCTCTTGCCGCCATAAAAGACGTCGATCGCAACGCCGTCGATGCCGACCCCTTCGCCCGCGATCACCAGGCCCTCGCGCCGCACGACCTCGACGCCGTCGATCAGGACCCGAACGAGGCCGTCGCGCTGACCCGGCCGCTCGAGACGCACCTCCTCGCTCACCGCCACCCAGCGCCCGCGCGGAAAACGCCAGGCGCCGCGCGCGATGCTCGCGCCGCGCCCCACCGGATGTCCCGGGACATACGCGTAGATTTCCCCCCGCCCCCCACGCCGCCACATGAGCCGCAGCGAGAATCCGCGCCCGAGCTCGGCCGCCCGCCCCCCGGTCGGGGCGTCCCCGCCGATGAAGCCGGGCAGCTTGCCGCCGAGCGCGAACTCGAAATCGTGTGGAAGATGAAGTTGGTAGCTGAGGCAGGCCCGTCGCGCGCCCGCGAGGCCGCCCGGCCGCCAGCGCAGCCCGATGCCGCCGCGCGGCGCCTGCCGGTTGCCCGGATTGATCGAGCCCTCCGGCAGCAGGATGGAAAGCACGCCCCCCGCTCCGACCGAAGCCGTCTGACCGAGACCCCAGCCCGAAAGTTCACCCCGCATTGGCTGCAGCGGGTCGAATTGCAGCGTGTGAGCCGGCACGAAGCCGCAGGCGCCCGAAATGATCCCCGACGCTACCACCGGACGAGCAAAGACCACGAGCCCGGCGAGCAGCACGAAATGCCCGAGAGCGAGGCGCGCATCCCGCCATTGCACCATGGTGCGCAATATCATCTGCCGGGACGCCACACGACGACGCGGACCTGATGCCCCCACAACCAGGTCCGCGCCGGCGTCCACGAGGTGCCTCACGCCACGAGACCACCTTGATCGAAGAGAACGTCGACATCCAGCCCGCTGACGCCCGAAAGGAACACGACTTCCGCGAAGCCGTGCGAACCACCGAGATCGACGGAGACCATCGTCCCGCCCTTCACGCTGTCCACCCGCACCAGCGAGGACAAGTCCTCGCCTTCGCGACCATCGAGCAGCTTCGAGAAGTCCAGCACGTCGCCCTTGCGGAAATCCCGGATGGTATCGACGCCATGGTGCTGGCCTTTTTCATCCACGATGTCCTTGGCGAACCAGACATACGTGTCGGAACCCGCACCCCCGGTGAACACGTCGGCGCCTTCCTTGCCGCGGAACCAGTCGTCGCCGGCCCCGCCCACGAACGCGTTCGCACGCTTGTCGCCGAGGAACCAGTCGTCGTGCTTGCTGCCGACCACGTTTTCGATGCCGTCGACCGTTTTCATTCCGAGATCGCCGGCATCGACCGTCTTGGCGTGAAGGTCGACCTTGACCCCTTCTGCGGCGCGGTTGAGCACGAGCGTGTCGGTGCCCGACCCGCCGACGTAACTGTCGCTGCCGGAACCCGCCACGAAGCGGTCGTTGCCGTCACCACCGAACGCCTTGTCGTCGCCGGCGCCGTCATGGATGACGTCGTTGCCGCTGCCCCCGTCGAGGAGATCATTGCCCTCGCCACCGACCAGAACGTCGTTGCCGCTGTCGCCGTAAAGCTCGTCGTCACCCTTGCCGCCATGCAGCCGGTCGTTGCCGCTTTCGCCGTGGAGTTGGTCGTTGCCGACACCGCCATTCAAGCGGTCGTCGCCAACGCCACCGTGCAGCGTGTCATCACCGGCCGCTCCGAGGAGCACATCGTTGCCCTCCCCACCATGGACCTGGTCGTTGCCAGCCCCGCCATTGAGTTTGTCGTTTCCGCTGTCACCATGGAGGAGGTCGTCCCCCGCCCCGCCGAGGACGCGGTCGTCCCCCTTGCCGCCATGGAGACGGTCGTTGTCGGCCCCGCCGTTCAAGAGGTCGTTGCCCGAGTTGCCGTAGAGCACGTCCTCACCGCGTCCGCCGAAGAGCCGGTCATTTCCCGCCATGCCGAGGATGGTGTCGTTGCCCGCGCCGCCACGGATCGTATCATCGTCGCCGGATGCCGATGGCTTTCCGCTCCCCTCGACCATGAGTGCGGCGTTCGCCTGCCCGATGTTCAGGGTGAAGACGCTGTCGTCGTAGTCGCGGTCACCGCCGCCCTTGAGGTCCTCGAACCCGATGCGGACGGTCCCCGACGCGACGTCGACCGTGCCCTTGGCGTGGACGAGCTTGTCACTGTTGAGCGAAGCGCTGGACCCGCTGGCGGAGGTGAAGACCTCGTGTCCGTACTGCCCCGTGATCTTGTGACCGACGCCTGCCGGATCGGTCCAGACGAGCCCCATCGGGCTGCCGGAATTGACGTTCCCCGGATTGCCGTTCGCATCGACCAACGCGAATTGCCCCCCGCTCGCGGCCGCCTGGAACAGCTTTGCGTTGCTGGCGTTCGCATAGGCGTTCGGGACCAGGAAGAAGCCGATTCGCTCCCCGGCGGCGAACTTCACGTCGAGCCCGCTGACACCCGCGATCAGCTCTCCACCGCTGCCCTTGAGGGAGGCATTGGCAAAGAGGATTTCGACGCCAGACACCGTGCCGTCGGCGCCGATCCGGTACATGCCGATCGCGTTCTTGAAGCCGGCCGTCTCACCCTCGAATGTGACCCGGCCGGAAAAGTTCTCGCTGATCGCAATATTGTCGAGGTCGAGGGCGTGCCGACCTCCGCCGCCACCGATCAGGACGTCGTTGCCACCGCGACCGTTGATCGTATCGTTGCCCGACAGCCCGATGATGAGGTTACCCTCGTTGCCGCCGGAAAGTCCGTCGGAGCCACTCGTTCCAGAATACTTTTCCATTGTCTTCGCCCTTCAAGAATATATGTCGCCGTGACTGCGGACAGGCCGCGCCTACCAAGCGATTCCGTCGTAATTCTCTTCTTGCGGCACGTCCTTGAAGAGCCGCGCAAGGTCCAGAACGAGCGTCGTCCGCGAGCGCGCCGCCACGGCCTGACGGAACTCGTCCGTTGCGTGCGAGACGACCAGCACATCGGCCTGATCGACCTCCGCGGCAAGATCGCTGCCGGCTATCGCCTCGAGTTCACCGAGGAGATCCGCAAGATGCGGAGCAGAATGTTTCACGTAGGCGATCTGCCCCAGGAGGTGCGGTCCGAAGGAAAGGTTCGGATCGTACAGTCTGATCTTGGCACCCTCGTCCATCAGCATCGCCATCAGGTCGAGGATCGGGCTCTCACGCAGATCGTCCGTTCCTGGCTTGAAGGTCACACCGAGGAAAGCGATACGCTTTTCGAGGTGCGGTCGTAGCCGCTCGAAGGCCTCGAGAACCTGCCGGCGATTGGACGGCATGAGGCTGTCGACCAGCGGAAGATCGACTCCGAGATCGCGCGCCAGATGGCTTACCGCCCGCACTTCCTTCGGCAGGCACGACCCTCCGAAGGCGAAGCCCGGCTTGAGATAGTAGGGCGAGAGGTTGAGTTTCTTGTCCTCGCAGAAGATGTTCATCACCGCGTGGCTGTCGATGTCGAGCGCCTTGCAGACGCGGCCGATCTCATTGCCGAACACCACCTTGGCGGCGTGCCAGACGTTGTCGACGTATTTGACCATCTCGGCGACCGCGACGGAGGTATAGATCACCTTCTCGTCGATGGTGTCGTAGATGTGTGCGACGATCCTGGCCGTGCGATCGTCGGAGGCGCCGACCACCGTCTTCGGCGGAGCGAAGAAGTCGGCGACCGCTACGCCTTCGCGCAGGAACTCGGGATTGAAGCAGACGCCGAAATCCTCTCCGAGTTTGCCTCCGCAGGCCGCCTCGATCTCGGGCACGACCACATCCATGGTCGTTCCAGGTGGCACGCTGCACCGCAGGACGACCACGTGGAAGCTGCGTTTCATCGCAATGGCGCGCCCGATCGAGCGGCTTGCCGCCCGCACGTAGGTGAGATCGCAGCTTCCGTCCGCCGCGGTCGGCGTGCCGACGGAGATGAACGTGACGTCCGTGGTCAGAACCGCCTGGGCGATCTGCGTCGTCGCGCTGAGCAGGCCGTTGCGCCGCCCCTGGGCCAGCAACCGCTCGAGGTCCTCCTCGACGATCGGGGAGCGACCAGCCATGATGGTCTCGACCTTTGCGGCATCGATGTCGACACCGACCATTTCGAAGCCGAGATGGCTGAGGCACGCCATGGAAACCGCGCCGACATAGCCGAGCCCGATCACGCTGATGGCCGGGCGCTCGGCCGCAAGACCCGGAACGTCACGCTCGCACCCGAGCTCGAAGTCTCTCTTGAAGCCACCCCCCGCGACCCGACGCTCCGCCGGCTCGACGAGTCGTATGGCCGCCGCCTGAAGCGCCGCCATCACGTACCCCCACACTCAGTACCGCCACTACCCCTCGAATGGTCTGGGCTTGCGCTGGCCTTGGCTCGTCGAGCGAGCTTCGGTCCGCGCCTTTGTTGTTGCCTGGGAGGGGTTTGCTCGGCCTCTCCCGCCATTCACGAGGATCAGCTTGACCCGGACGGATGAACACGATCCTAACGCGTTATCTTCTGGATAACGGTCGGTACCGGCGGGCCCTCAATTTCTCTAAAAATCCACGGTTCGGCGTATCCACGGGATAAAAAATTAGAGAAGCAGGATGCGGACGAATGCCAGATCGGGAACACGCACGAGGCCCGCATAGACGATGACGCCGAGAAAGAGCATGGCCACGGAAAGAGCGGTGAGGTAGCGCGCCATGGCGAGTCGCGCCGTCTCCGCCAGCCCCTCGGACTGGAAGCCCGCCTTCTGCCCGCCCCGGTTCGCCCACTTCTGCTTCGAGAGCCGCCAGATGATGTAAAGCTTCACGACCGAGTTGGTGAGCTGATTGATGTAGAGGATCCAGATGAAATTGAGGTCCACCTGACGGGCGTGCAGCCAGAGGAAAAAGGACAGCATGAACCGGCTTACGGCGATGTAGATGACATAGGTGACGAGATAGCTCCCGTCCTGGATGAACGAGGCGCTGATGGCGAGCGCCGGACTGACCAGCGTGGTCCAGATGGCGAGCCTCTGGTCGACGAGGCACCACCAAATGAAGATCGGCATGCGCCGCGGTCCGAGCGCGATGGCACGGCGGCCGTTGCGCAGCATGTTGCCCGACCAGCGGCGGAAATTCTCCACCATGCGCGTCGACGCCGAACCCTCGATCACTTCGATGGTATGGCCGACGGCATCGGGTACATACGTCATGCGGGCATTGTGCTTGAGCAGATAGTACCAAGTGCTCTTGTCGTCGCCCGAGAGAAAGCGGAAGCTGCCCCACAGCCAGTCGTCCAGATAGTCCGCTTCGAGCAGCCGGATGAATTCCAGCTGCTTGACGTGCTTGGCGCGGAACAGCGACATGCGGCCCGTCAGCGTCAGCACGCGACCCGAGAGCGCATGACTCTGCATGGCGACACGCCGCTGCGCGAACCGCATGCTGAGCCATCTCTGCATCCACATCGGCCCGCGCACCAGCACGTCCTCGTCCGTGGTCAGGGCCTGCAGCTCCGGGTCGATGGCGAAAAGCGGCATGCACTTGCGCAGCGCCCCATGGCCGATGACGAAGTCGCCGTCCATGAACACCACGATGTCGTCGTCCGGAATCATATCCCTCGCCATCGCGCGCAGAACCAGCGCGATCGCCATCCGCTTTCCGGACTGGTTCTGGCGCACGATGCGGAATGTTATGTCGAGATCGCTTGCGATGAGCCGCAAGTGGTTCTCGATGACCCTCTCATCGTAGATGTCACCCGAACCCAGCCAGATGGTCGCAGGCACGCCGGCCTCGCGAACTTGCGATACGATCCCCCGGATCACGTATTCCGTGATGTCCCGGTGCTCGCGGAACGTCGTCATCATGAAGTGCAGGTGTCGCGGCCGCCAGCCGCCATCCCAGAGCCGAGCCGCCCGCGCGCGCATGCGCGGATAGACGTGCTTGCCAAAAATGTACGCCCTGACATGGTGCGTCATCCACCAGCAGTAGCGCCAGATACCTAGCGTTCCGATCACGTAGGTGACGTGCTTGACTTCCGAATCCCAGATGGCGTTCGGCACGAGCGTGAGGGCCACCACGCAGAGACCGAGATAGATCGCGATCTGGAGGAGGACGGAAAGGTTCCACTTCTCGCCTGCCGGAAGCGGTCTCGTCGGATCGTCGAAATCCGGATGCAGTGGTCTCGGGGAATCGCGCATCACAGGACGAGGTCCGGCCGGCTCGTGGTGACGGGCGCAACCGGAGCGATGCGGCCGTCACGCGAGGATACCCCGGCATGCGAACCGAGCCACGTGTTGTAACGGCTGAAAACCTCTCGGACTTCCGGATCGCAGACGATCGCCGGCCGGCAACCGCTGGTGGCAGCCTCGAGCGCCCCGCCGGCATCGAGCAGCCGCGCACGACCCGCCGCGTTACCCTGTCCGTTGCCCTCCGGTGAGGCGGTCGGCGACGCCGCGCCCCGCGGCCCAATGGCGACGTCCCCACTTGCCGCCGGACGAATCGAAAGGAGCGTCGAGATCCTGCGATTGATTTCCCCGAGAATCGGAACATTGCCGCGCCGTTCGAAAACGACGACGATCGGCAGCCCAGGCCTGAGGTCGGCGAGCTCTGCGCTGCCCGATGCGGCGGCGAACTCCAGCGTTACCTTGGCCGTGCGGTCCTTGGGTGCCCGCCAGCTGTAGCGTGCGTTCTGCTCGTCGAGGAACCCGCTGGTCCGGTCGATTTGCGTGACCCTGAGGTCGACGGTGCGCCCGAGCGCCGGGATGTAGGCCAGCGCCTCGTCGCCGATCCCGACCTTGAGGATTTCGTCCTGGTCGAGATACGCCACGACATGGCGCGCCGCTGCCTCCTCGATCACGGCGACCACGTCGCCTTGCCGCACCGATCCGTGGTTGACGCGCGGCAGCTCGAGAACCACGCCGTCGAACGGTGCTCGCACGGCGAGCCGCGCCCTGTGCTTCAACAGCGCCTCGTACTGCGACCGCGCGAGGCGGACGCCTTCGCTGACGAGATCCACCTCGGCCTCGATTTCGCCGATCTCGCCGACGATGTTTTCACCCGTGTAGTGCCGCCTCCCGATCCCGCTCTCGGCGATCTGCATGCGCGCCGCGAGTTCCAGCCGCCGGCTCGCGAGCGTCTGGCGCGCCGCCATGAACTCCCGCTCGGCGCTTTCGATCCGGTCGCTGGTCGTGAACCCCTTGGCGAGGAGACCCGACAGCCGCTGGTGCCGACGCTCCGCGATCTCGGCCTCGCGGGTCAACCGCTCGACCTCCGTCTTGATTTGTTCGAGAGACTTGAGGGTTACGGTCGCCAGACCTTCCATGCGCGAGAGTTCCTCGGACTGGCGCCGCTTGAGGAAGGCGAGGCGCGCTTCCTGCTCGCGGATTTTGATCTCCGCCAGGTCGATGGACTTTTCCAGCTCGTTGTCGGCGACATGCAATAGCACATCGCCAGCGGCAACGGGCTGGCCGGGCTGCACGTCACCGTGAATGACCCGCCCCTCGAACTGCGCCCTGACGCTCTCGATCGGGGCTGCCACGACCGCGGTCGGCACCTCGAGGCGGAATACGTTGCTGTAGACGAGGAGCGCGACGTAGAGAAAGACGGCGAGCCCGAGCGCGAGATAGGCTCCGCTCCATGCCAGTGTGCGTAGCGATGGACCGGCCTCCTCGACCGCCGGCGCGGCCTCCGGCTTGGTCGGAACCGGCGTCACCGGAACATCGATGCGCTGGATCGTATCCTCGACGGCCACCATCGAGCCCCGAAGGATCTCGGTGATGAAATGCTGCATCAGCTCGCGGGCACGCTCACCGAGCTCGGTGAACTGCACGGCGAAGAATTGCTCTCCCTCGTGCAGGCGCACCACCTCGCCCTCGGCCTCGAACACGATGTCGAAGCCCTGGAAGGGCAGGCAGAGGTCGAGCTTCAAAACGGTTCCGAGCCGCGGCAGGGGACCGCGGAACCCCTTCACCGAAAGGCCGCCGAGGCTCCAGTCGCGCGCACGCGCCGTCACGCCCCCCACTGTGACGAACAGTGGGGCGACGACACGGTGATGCATGCGGTGCGATGGCCGCTCTCTTTGCACCTTGATCGTCATCGCTGACGCGCGATTCCTCGAACCCGTTGCGCGGACCTGTTCCGGCAGTCCCCATGTCACACGGTCGCGGTAACTATGTCGCTAGCGGCGAAACGGGAATCGATTCTTGGTTAGTGGAGTGTGACCAGACGTTCGGCTCCTCCCTCCCGTTGGCGCTGGCGGCTCGCCTCGTACACCGGCTCGCTGCCCCGGGACGAGGTCTGGTGATTTTCCGCACTTCGATAAAAGCTGATCGAGACCATTAAAGAGATCGCAGCGCCGAGGTCCTACCCATTGCCGTGTGTGTGGAGATCACCCGCTTGCCGCGGGGGTCGGGGTATTGCGTGTGGGGTTCGTCATGCTTGCTGGCCGCAAGGCGCTCATCGTCGTCGAGAATCTGACGCTGCCTCTGGATCGCCGCGTCTGGCAGGAAGCGACGGCGCTTCGCGACGCCGGCTGCACCGTCTCGGTGATCTGCCCCAAGGGTGGGAAGTATCAGGCCGCCTACGAGTGCCTCGAAGGCATCCACATATTCCGCCATCCCCTCCCGCTCGAGGCGGACGGCCCTCTCGGCTACGCGCTCGAGTATGGCTCCGCGCTGTTCTGGGAGACGCTGCCCTCGTTCAAGGTCAAGCGCAAGATCGGCTTCGATGTCATCCAGGCCTGCAATCCGCCGGACACGATCTTTCTCCTCGCCGGGCTCCACAAGGCGCTCTTCGGCACGCCCTTCGTGTTCGACCACCACGACATCAACCCGGAACTCTACGAGGCCAAGTTCGGCAAGCGCGGCTTCTTCCACGAGTTGCTGCTGCGCCTCGAACGCCTGACGTTCCGCACCGCCGATGTCTCGATCGCAACCAACGAGACCTTCAAGCGCATCGCCATCGAACGGGGCGGCATGTCGCCCGACGACGTCTACGTCGTGCGCAGCATTCCCGACCTTGCCCGCTTCAAGCGCGCGAACCCGCGCCCCGCGCTGCGCAATGGGCGCCGCAACGTTCTCGGCTACGTCGGCATCATGGGCGCCCAGGACGGCGTCGATCTCCTCATCGAGGCCATGGCCCACCTCGTTCACGTCGAGGCGCGGAACGACACCCAGTGCGTCATCGTCGGCTCCGGCACCGAACTGGAGAAGCTCGAGGCCATGTCGCGCCGCCTCGGGCTCGAGGATCACGTCACGTTCACGGGATTTCTTTCCGGTACCGATCTCATGGAGACGCTCTCGACCTTCGACATCGGTGCGATCCCGGACCCCAAGAACGTCTACAACGACAAAATCTCCATGAACAAGGTGTTCGAGTACATGTCCCTCGGCATCCCGTTCGTGCAGTTCGATCTGTCCGAGGGTCGCAAGATCGCCGGTGACGCCTGCCTCTATGCCGGCGACAACGACCCGGCCGAATTGGCCCGCCAGATCGCCCGCCTCGCCGATGATGAGGGCCTGCGCGCCGAAATGAGCGCATACGGCATGGCGCGCGCCGCCGCCTCCCTCGACTGGGAACGCGAACGTGACGCACTGCTTGCCGCTTACTCCAAGGCACTTGCCCCGGCCGGTCGCGGCCTCGGCGAAGTCGCGCGCAAGGGCGAACTGCAGCCGCTCGCCAACTGATCCTCGCCGGCGATTGCCGCCGCTCGCAGTGCCGGGCGGCGGTCGTCCCTCGAAGCGAGGGCGCCTCGCAATTCAGGCGCCGACCACGGAATACGGCGCGCCGCGCCACCGCAGCCATGCGGCCACCGACGCCAGCATGGCGAGCGCCACGAGCCCGGCGATGGCGACCCTCGCGAGATCGGCCTGCGGAAGGGAAAGCCACTCCACGGTCAGCACGACGGCCAGCGCCGCACAGGCAAAGAAGGCCGCGCGACTCGCGAACGCCGCTGCAAGGACGCGATGGCCACCGCGCGCGAGCCAGCGGTGGACGACGAACATGCTGGCGAGTTCCCCGGCAATACCTGTCGCGGCCACTTGCTCGAGTGAACCACCCACGGCCGCGACCATGATCGCGAGCCCGATCGCCCCTGCCCGGACGGTCCCCGCGGCGAGCGTGGCGAGCGTGCGCCCCTCGGCCATCAGCAACGCTCCCGGCACGACCTGCAGCATGCGCAGCGCCCACATTGCGGCCAGCGCGCCGACCACCGGACCATAGCCCGCGAAATTGGGCCCGAACGACACCCTGAGGAGATTCCCGCCCGCGATCCAGAATGCCGCGAGATAGGCGAGCGCGAGTGCCCCCGAGATTTCCATCCAGAGCGCCAGCGTCCGCGCCGTTCTCGCCCGATCGTCGAGATCACGCGCGAAGACGGGCAGCAACAGCGAGAGCCCGACCTTGGCCATCAGGACCGACGGCACCATGGTCAGCATGAAGGCCGCGCTGTAGGCTCCGAGCTCACCGAGATCGAAATTCCGCGCCACCACCAGCCGGTCGCCCTGGAATACCGCAATGAGCGGCAAGGCGCTGAGCAGGATCGGCCAACCGAAGACGAGAAAGGCCCTGGCACTGGCTACCTCCCAGCCGAGGCGGTAGTTCCGTTCCGCCGTGAGGTGGGAAATGGCACTCGCCGCCACGACCTGCAGGATGGCGAGCCAGACGACCGCCGTGAAATCCCCGACCAGCCAGACGACCGGCCAGGTCGCCGCGAGCGCGAGCGCCTGCGGAACCGTCTCCATCAGAACGACGGGGCCATTCTCGAGCCGTCGCTGCGCGCGGCGGACATCCAGGTGCATGGCACCTCGCGCCAGTGCGACGGCGCCCAGCATCGCGAACGCGAGCGTCGCCTGCGGCGCACCGAAGTAGGTCGCCGCGAACGGCGCGACGGCAACGAGCACGAGCGCCACGACGACGCCGCGCGCGACCAGCAGCGTCTGCCCGGTCGCCTGCATGCGCGGATCATCACCATCCGGCGCGCGCACGATCATCCGATCGACCGCCACGTCCGAGAGCATCTCGAGAAGCTGCAGGGTGATCGCCAGGCCGGCCGCGACGCCGAAATCGTCTCGGGAAAGGAGGTGCCCGAGCAATGCGTTGCGCGCAAAGCTCATCAGCTGACCGCCTGCCGCGCCGAGCGCGAGCAGAGCCCCCTGCCCGGCGAGACGCGGCCTGCTCCAGGCATCCGTTCGCGCAGTCGGCGGGGCGGCCGACGTCACAGGAGCACTCATGATGTCGAAGGCCCGAGGTTGGACCCGACCCGCAGCACGGCCGGTTGCGGAGCGCTGGCGAACGCCGAACCCGATCGGCGCAGCAAGCCCGCCACGGGTCGCGCCAGAAACCCGCTCATCCAATGCGCGAAGCGCGAACCCGACACCGGCACGAGCGTGCACGTCGTTTGAATCCAGCGGGTGCGCAGCGCACGACGATATTTCCGCCTGAAACTCGCTTCCGCCTCGGCGAACCCGTTCGCCTTGTTACCCGCGCTGAGGTGCTCGAGATGGAAATCGACGACGTAGGCGCTTCGCCCCAGAATGTCGGCGATGGTACAGAGATCGGCTCCATAGAGATGGAAGCCGGCGAGGTCGTGCGAGAAGGCGAGCCGCGCCTCCTTGCGCACGAGAAGGAAGTTTTCATCGAGGCTTGTCGCGCGCGCGGGAAACGGGCCCCGTGCCGTGTCGCGGCCATGCGGATCGCTGATACGGATGGCGAGGCGGCCCGGCCGGACGCCCCCGGCGTTGCCGATCACCGCCCACGCCGGATCGCGCGCGTCGAGTTCCGCGATGACCTCCTCGAGCCGGTCGCGACCGTCGCCGATGAGCCTGACGTCCTGATGACAGAGGATGACGTATCGCCCCCGCGCCTCCTCGAGAAGGCGATTGAGCCCGTCGAAGGCCGAAAGCGCGCCGGCACCCCGATTGTCGAGATGAATGAACTCACAGTCCGCCCCATCGAACCCTCGCGCCCGCATCGAGGCGATCATCGCATCATGCTGCTCGGGGTCCGTGACCAGCGTCGCGATCGAAAAGCGCACGTCCCCGTCGCAAGCCACGGTTGCGATGGCGCGCGAAACCGCCCGATCCTGGTTACCCGTCGTCATTGCCGTCCCTCACGTTTCGGGCGAAGCAAGCTGCACGACACCGCCGCAGTGCGAAACCCGCTGTCCCTCACTGTGCCGTCCGACGAGGCGCCGCAGAGACATTTCCGCCCGGTTGATAGACCGCCGGTCGACGCGCCGAATATCCCCCCGACCATTCCGCCCGCCGCTGCCACAGCGCACGCCAGACCGCCGCCTCCCGCCGCGACCGTTCGCGCGCAAAGAGCCGCGCCGCAGCGGCGTGCGCCAACCAGCGCGAGAGCGGCCATGCCGCGAGCAGCGGCCCGGCGAGGCCACGCATGGCCTGCGGCCAGTGCCGCCTGGCGAGCGTTGCCTTGGCCGAGAGAAGCCGCTCCAACTTGCCCTCTCGCGTCGCCTCGGAGGCGCCGCCCAGATGGATGATTTCCGCGAGTGGCGTGAACATCGGCTGCGCACCTCCCGACCGTGCGCGCCGGCAGAGGTCCGCCTCCTCGCCATACATGAAGAAGCTTGCATCGAAGCCATCGAGCCGGTCCCAGAGGTCCCGGTCGATCATCAGGAAGGCCCCGCTGACGATGTCGACGGCCCGCACATGGTCGCGCCGCCAGCCGCCATAGGCCTCACCGTTGAACAAGCTCGAACCCGCCAGGAGACCGGTGAGCCCGACCGCCCGGCAGAAGGCACGCCAGGGTGTCATTTCGCCCCAGCAGCAGGTCGCATTGAGGGATCCGTCCGCAAACAGCGTCCGCCCGCCCCAAATACCGGCCGCTGGCGTGCTTTCGGCGAACTTCCAGAGCCTGTCGATCGCCCCGCGCAACACGACCGTATCGGGATTTAGGAGAAGAAGTCGCTTTCCGCACGCGACGTGCGCCGCCATGTTGTTGGCAACCGCGAAGCCGAGATTGCTGCTCGACGCCATGAACCAGGTCGGGTGCGCACATTCCGCCAGTGCGGCGCGCACCTCATCTGGCGATCCGTCGTCGGAGGCATTGTCGACGACGATCAGTTCATAGGCGACATGACGGGTCTCTGCGATGACGGAGCGAATCGCCGCCGCCGTCAGCTCCCGGGTATTGTAGCTCACGACGATGATCGAAAGCTGCGCACGATTGGTGCCGGTTCGGGTTTCCCAGCGGTCGTGCTGGCCACCATCCACCTCGCATGCCACGGCCGCTGAACGCTCGACCATCCGGACCACCTCGCAGACGCAAAACGATGGTTGCGACACTACGACCCGGTGTTGAACCCCCGGTTAAGGCCAGCTCGAAATGCTCGAACTTCGAGGCATGTGCGACGGCACCCGGTGATGCGGCATTTCCCATGGCCGGCAACACACAACCTTTGGAAGGGACCCGTTAACCACGCACCTGCATCATCATCGAGCGGAGCCATCGCCCGGCTCCGGCACACTCGTGGGATCCTCCGGAGGCACAACGTGACCACACCCCCGCGCCGCACCGCCCGAGTTGGCGGCCGCTTCGACGGCATCATCTGCATTGGCGGGGAGGATTGGTGGTATCACAACCGAGGTCACTTCGATTTCCAGATCCTGCGCCGCCTCGCGCGCGACTGGCCGGTGCTCTACGTGAACTCGATCGGCGTGCGTTTTCCATCCCCCAGTCTCGGCGGACGCTTCCTCGCCAAGGTCAGGCGCAAGCTGTCGAGCTTTTCGCGCGGTCTGGTGCGTGTCGAGAACAATTTCTGGGTGCTCTCGCCCGTCACCTTGCCCGGCGCGGCCAACAGCGGCCTGCTCGGCCGGGCGCTCGCGTTGCAGATCCGCGCCCAGGCTCTGCGCGCGGGCATCCGTAAGCCGCTCGTCTGGGTCCACTGCCCGGCCGGCGCCGGCTTCGTCCAAGCACTTTCTGCGAGCGCCGTGATCCTCCAGCGCACCGACCGCTTCGAGGCCTTTCCGGAGGGCGATCCCGTGGTCCTCGGCCGCGCCATCGCCACGCTGAAACGCCAGGCCGACCTCGTCGTCTACTGCAACGAGGACCTGATGGAAGAAGAGCGCGCCGAAGTCTCCCGTCAGGTCATGGTCTCGCATGGCGTCGACTACGAGCGCTTCGCCGCCGCCGGCAACGGACGCACCGGCGAGCCCGCCGACATGGTCGCCCTGCCGAGGCCGCGCGTCGGCTTCATCGGCGGCATCGACGCCCACACGTTCGACCCCGCACTGATGCTCTCGGTCGCCGAGCGCCTGCCCTGGGTTCACTTCGTGCTGGTTGGTGCCTCCTCGCTGCCGCAGGACTGGTGCGCCCTGCCCAATGTCTCCCTTCTCGGCCGCAAGCCCTATGACGAGATCGCAGGCTACATGGCAGCGAACGACGTGCTCATCATGCCGTGGAACGCAAGCGAATGGATCAAGGCAGCCAGTCCCATCAAGCTCAAGGAATATCTGGCGGTGGGCCGTCCCGTCGTGACCACCGATTTTCCCGCCCTCGGCGAATGGCGCCCGTTTGTTCGCGTGGCGAACGGTCCAGCGGCATTCGCTGCCGCGATCGAGACGGCTTTGTCGAGCGCTCAGGACCCCGAGATCGCCCGCCGGGCAGTGGCGGGAGAAACATGGGACGCAAAAGCCGAACTCGTACGCCGCGCGGTCCACGACGACCTGGGACTTCGCTTCGCGCCGGCGAGCGCGCCGGTCGCACTGCCGGCGCCGGCAAACGCCTGAAAATCGATGATCGCGCGCTGAACCAGGCGGCCCGTCGCCGCTTTCAGGCGGGCCGCGGTCGCGGCGCGGGCGCATAGGCTCGGGCCGCCATCCGGCGTACGGCCGCCGGATGCCCCTCGACCGCACGGACCGGCCTCGTCTCGCGCGCGCTGGCCATCCAGGCACCCATGCCGACGACGAAGAAAAGATAGGCGTGCAGCGCGTTCCAGTAGTGCACGGTGAGGCCGAGCAGGCCGAGCGCCACCATCGAGATCACCCAGCCCCGCGCCAATGCCCGCACGCTTGCGTCCGCACCCCGCGTCGCACCGGCGATGCCCGCCATCTGCAGCCCGATCGCCAGCAGCAGCAGCAAGAGGGCTGGAATGCCCGCGCGCATCATGATGAGCAGCCAGAACGCATCGACGCTCGCCGACGACATCCACCAGGCCCGGCTCCAATCGGCGAGGCCGATACCGATCAGCGGCTCGCGCGCCACGTTCTCGAGCCCATGCACCCAAATCTGAATGCGGTAATAGGCCGTCCAGGGGTCCAGCGTGACGCTCGTCACGATCGCTTCGAGGGCCCCCCGGTTGCTCATCGCATCGACGACCACATAAACGAGTGTGAGCGCGGCGACCATCAGCGTGATCCGACCGGGCGTGCCGCGCGTTGCCCGCTCCCAGCCGATCAGCGCGCCCTGGGTGAGGAGACAGAGGATCGGCGCCGACGAGAGGCCGAACAGTGTCGCCAGGCCGACGAGACCCGCGCGCAACAGCCGCGCGATCCACCCGCCGCCCGCGAACCAGAGCATCGCGAGCACGCTGGCGCAGAACGTGCCATAGAGAATGGGGTGATCGAATGTCCCATAGGCCCTCGTGAGCCCCAGCCTTTTTTCGTAGGCGATGGGATGATAATACCCCGTGACCTTGTGCAGGAACTCATGCACGTAGTGCCTTCCGAAGAGCGTTTCGGGAAGCGCGATGGCGCCGGCGATTGCAACGGCAGCGAGGAGCCATGAAAGCGTGGCGCGAAAGCGCCGCTCGTCGGTCACATAGACCCGGGCAACGAAGTAGGCGCCGAACGCCTCGAGCGCCAGCGCCCCTCCGAATTCGATACCGCTCGCCGTGCCTTCGTGAATGATGAAGACACCGACGGTCCAGGCCGCATAGAGCGCGAAAACAACATCGAACGAACGCACCGATGGGCCCCGCCCGCTGAGCAACCGGATCAGCGCTACGAGGACGAAAATGATGAGCGCCGCCCGGTGCGGCGGCAACCGGAGCGGTCCGACGAAGAGCGACAGCTCCGTCGGCATGAGGAACGAAAGAATGACCAGGATCACCGGAAGCGGTGCGGTGCCGAGGGACCCGAGCATGTCAGGTCAATCGCTCCCCACCAGCGCCATCAGATACGTTCCATAGCCGCTTTTGAGCAGCGGTTCGGCCAGCGCGCGCAACTGCCCGGCATCGATGTATCCCATTCGATAGGCCACCTCCTCGGGGCATCCGATCTTCAGCCCCTGGCGCTCCTCGATCGTCTGTACGAACTGGGCTGCCTGGAGGAGAGAATCGAATGTTCCCGTGTCGAGCCAGGCAAATCCTCGCCCCATGAGTTCGACGCGCAGAAGTCCCGCCTCGAGATACATCTCGTTGAGGCTGGTGATCTCGAGTTCGCCGCGCTTGGAGGGGCGTACCCGGGCCGCCATGTCGCAGACGTTGTGGTCGTAGAAATAAAGCCCCGTCACGGCGTAGTTCGACTTCGGGTGCTGCGGCTTCTCCTCGATCGAGGTTGCGTTGCCGCTTTCGTCGAACGCGACCACGCCATAGCGCTCCGGATCGCGGACCTGGTAGCCGAACACTGTCGCACCGGTGGTCTGCTGCGCCGCCCGTTGCACCATGCCGCTGAGCCCGTGACCGTAGAAGATGTTGTCACCGAGCACCATCGCCGCGCCGTCCCCGTCGATGAAGTCACGGCCGATGAGGAAAGCCTGCGCAAGGCCTTCGGGCTTGGGCTGCACGGCATAATCGATACTGATCCCGAGCCGGCGTCCGTCACCGAGCAGTCGCCGAAAGATGCCCTCGTCCTCCGGTGTCGTGATGACGAGGATCTCCCGGATCCCCGCCAGCATGAGCGTCGTCAGAGGATAATAAACCATCGGCTTGTCGTAGATCGGCACGAGCTGCTTGCAGACCGCGCTCGTCACCGGAAACAGCCTGGAACCCGTGCCCCCGGCAAGCACAATTCCCTTCATGTCGTCCTCTCCAGCGCTCGTTGTCCGCGATCCGTTTCCGGCGCCCTCACGGGCCGGCGTCGGCCCTGCTCAGTAGGCATTGCGTCCGACGATCCCGTAGAACGGTGTCATCGCGAGGATCTTGAGATCGAAAAGAATGCTCCAGTTGTCGATGTATTCGAGATCATAGCGGATCCGGTTTGCCATGTCCTCCGGCGTGCGCGTCTCCCCCCGATAGCCGTTGACCTGTGCCCAGCCCGTGATCCCTGGCTTGACGTTGTGCCGGTTCGAGTAGCGCTCCAGCATGGCGGAATATTCCTCGTTGTGCGAGATCGCATGCGGGCGCGGACCGACCAGGGACATGTCGCCGCGCAGGACGTTCACGAGTTGCGGCAGTTCGTCGATGCTCGTACGGCGCAGGAAGCGACCGACGCGGGTGACGCGCGGATCGTTGCGCGTCGCCTGCCGCACATCCGGCCCGTTCTCCGTGACGGTCATGGTGCGGAACTTGAGAACCTCGATCTCGCGATGATTGAGGCCGTGCCGCATCTGACGGAACAGGATGGGCCCGGGGCTGTCGAGACGCACGGCGATGGCGGCCACGAGCAGGATCGGGCTGGCCACCACGAGCAGCAGCGGCGCCAGGATCGCATCCTCCGCCCTCTTGATCAGGCTTGCCCAGTCCCGCAGCGGCCTGTTCCGCACGCTGAGGAGACCGATATTGCCGAGCCTCGAGACACCGCGATGCGCGACGTTGTCACGCAGGAAATCATTGGTGAAATGGGTGCACACGTCGATGTCGACGGGCAGTTGCTCGCAGCGCAGCGCCATCGTCGCGACGCGGCGGTCCGCATCGGCTGGCAGCGCGATCAGGACGCTATCGAATTCGTCCCTGCGACCGGCCGCAATGAGGTCATCGAAGGTGCCCGCCATCTGGAGGCCCTCGGTATCGGCCCTCGGCCCCTGGAGCCGGTCGTCGAAAATGCCTGCGATCTCGTACTCCGTCCCGACGCGCTCGAGTTCCCCGACGAGCCGGCGCGCAATCCGCCCTGAGCCGTAGATCGCCACACGGGTCGAAAACCGCCCCCGCTCGACCGCATCGCCCAGGACTCGCCGCCCGACCATCGTCACGACGAAGAGCCCCGCGACCGTGATGAGCGCCCAGAGCGGATACCAGGTCACAGGCACATGCGGCTCGGTCCCGAGCCCCGCACCCACCAGCACCACGAAGCCGAACGCACCGATCACCGGCAGCAATTCCGCGAGCGCGCGCCTCTGGCACCACCGTTCGACGTGTCGCAAATTGTAGCGGTCGAAGCGCCGCAGGACCACATGCACGGCAATCGCCGTGATGATCGCCGTCTGGGCGGCCCCGAACAGGTTCACTTTCACTTCAGGGAGCGTAAATCCAAGGCCGGCAAAGAGGCCGGCGATACCGAGACTGGCGACGAGTGCCATCAGCACGACCGCCACGTCGGACCATGCCAGCAGATCCGCCGCCACCTTTCTCGACCACTTCGGCGCGGTCCGGCGCGCACCTTCAAGGCCCGCATCATGGTCGACCGTCTCGAGCGCTTCGCGAATTGCACTGGCGTGGGATGAGAACAACACGACTCGACCTGTCGATTGGCGTTTGGACGGATTGCAGTTTTGCCGCGACAGCGCGAATATTGCGTTAAATCGCTCGCCGTCCTGGAATGCCCGCCCCCTCAGGCACGCGCCGTGACGAGCCCGGCGACCGGCACGGGCTCCACCCGTCGGCCGGTCCCGAGATCGCCGTTCGCCACCTCGGTGACAACCATGCCGGCGAGTCGGTCGCCGTAGACGGCAAGCTCCCGCGTCACCCTCTTGGCGCGTGCGCTTTCGCAGAGCGACCAGTCGCAGACGACGACGATCTGATCGGCATGCGCAACGAGCGCTTGCCCCGCCGCCCCGCTCGCCAGCCCCGGCGCATCGACCACGATGACGTCGAACCAACTCCTCAGCGTCGCCATCGCCTCGACCATGCGCACCGACGTGAAGGCATCCCCGGCCCACGCCTCGCGCCGTTCGCCGCCCCCGATGGAAAGAAATGCAAGACCGGTCTCGCGCTCCCTCATGACGAGGCGCTCCAGCGCCACATCGTCGAGGATATGGTCGATGAGCCCGTCGTCGTGACCGGGCGCGAAGGCCCGGCTGAGACCTGCCGCGCCGGGATCGCCGTCGACGAGCAGTGTACGCACGCCGGAGAGCGCATATTGGTGCGCCAAATTCGAAGCCAGCACCGTGCGTTGCCCATCGCGCCCCGGCGCGGTGCACACGATCACCCGCGCACCGTTTCCGTCCCTCCACCGGTCGACTGCCAGCCGCGCGCTGCGTACACCTTCGCAGAACGGCGCCTGCGGGCTGGCCAGGATCAGGCGCAGCCGGCGCATCTGTTCCTCGTCTCCGACCGCCCGCCCGAGGCGCGGCAGCGAGGCGAGATGTCGGGTCCCGAAGCGCCCTTCGACGATCCGCGGCGTCAGGATCCGCGGCCGCAGCAACTCCGCGGCCGCGGCCGCGATCAGCGCGAGTATGATGGCCGCGACGGCCCCACCGATGACGATGTGCTTGCGCTTGGGAGACGATGGGTGGGTCGGCGTCGCCGCGCGCTCGACGATGCGCGCGTCGGGTAACTGGTAGCTGCGCTGCTCGGCGGTTTCGCGATAGCGCTTGAGGAAAGATTCGTAAACTTCCCGGCTCGCTTCGGCCTCCCGCGTCAGCGCCCTGAGCCCGACCCCTTCCTGATTCGCATCCGCCGCCCGCGCCTTCAGCGCCTCGAGGCTCGCGACCAGCGCCACCTCCTTGGCCCGCGCCACGTCACGCTCGTTGGCGAGACTGGCCACGATGCTGGCGATCTCCCCGTCGAGCTGGCGCCGCGCGTCCATTTCCTCGGCGACTGCTTCCTGGATGGCGGGATGTCTCGCGCCATAGCGGATACGCAGCTCCGCCACTTTCCTGGTCGCCCGCGCGAGTTCTGCCTTGAGCGTCGAGATCGTGTTGCTGGCGAGCACGTCCGCCACCGCCTCGTGCGCGCCGGGGCGCTCCAGCATTTCGCGGACGTTTTCGTAGCGCGCCTTCGCCGTGGCCGCGGCGTTGCGTGCGACCGCCACCTGTTCGGTCAACTGCGTCAGCTCGCGCTCGTCGAGTTGCTGCCCACCGCTGCTGAGCAGATCGTTCTGTGACCGGAACGTTTCGATCCGACGCTCGTTCTCGAGCACCACGCCCCGCAGTTCCTCGATCCGCCGCTCGAGCCAGACCGAGGTCGCCTCCGCTGCATTGGCCTTTTGCTCCACCTGATCGGCGAGGTAGGCTTGTGCGATGGCGTTGGCGATCAGCGCGGACTTCTGCGCGCTCCGCGAGCGAAAGGTGATGCCGATGAGGTGGGTGTTGCGGATGCGGTACGTCCAGAGATTGTCGAGCACAGCCTCGAAGACGTCGTCCGGAATCGCTTGCCCCGGCGTCGCATTCTCGATCAGCTTGTCGAGCGTGAGCGGTGCCTCCGCGATCTCCCGCACGAGCGCTTCGGACTTGGGCGCCGTCGCCTCGTCGGCCCAGGTCGCCCCCTGGCCTACCCGGCCGTTGAATTCACCATCGCGGTCGAGCCGCAGCGCGTGAATGACGCGCCCGACCACCTTGCGCGAGCGCACGATCTCCACTTCGCTTTCGATGGTCGGCGTATCGGTCCGCAGGTCCGACAGAACCGAGCGGATATCGACGACACTGCGTTCGCGCGAATCGATGATCACAGTCGCCGTCGCCTCGTAGCGGGACGGCAGGCTGAGCGCGATCGCGAACGCGAGCGCCAACACCACGCCGACCACCGAGACGATGATGATCGCGCGCTGGCGCAGCAGCGTCACGAGATCGCCGGGCGCATAGGAAAAGCCGCCCGATTGCGGTTCGACATCGATCGGATGATGTGGTCGGTTCACGGGCTCACTCGTCAAAACGCAAGATTTATTCCCGCCCTCACGATGTCGCTCTCGAGGTTGAGACTCTGGTCGCTCGACTGGCGTTCGATGTGTTCATAGGACAAAACGATTGACGCATTCTTGGTGTACGAATACTGGAGACCCGCCCCGACAGAGAGAACGTCGTCGTGCCGGTCGGCTCCAACGAAAACCTCTTCCTCGTAGCCGACGAAGGCGTTCACGTGGAGGTTGCGCATGACCTCGTAGCTGCCTTCGAGCCGCGCGCCGGTGTCGATCCTGGCCGAGGCGTCGGTCACACCCGTTTCCGCGATTTCCCGCTTCATGGTCAGGCGCAACTGTGAGAGATGCGTCGGCCGCCATCCGATTTCTCCCTCGACGGTCAGCCCGCCGAAATCCTCGAACGTGTCGAGCCGGTAGTCGCGATGCTCGTAGCGCAATCGCAAGGCCGTGGTGAACGCCGAGTTCACCTCCCATTTGAACCCCACTCCCGCGCCGTAGACGATGGCGTCGCGATCGTCCGCTCCCGTCCCGCGCGAATCGATGTCGCGGATCGAGATGCCCGTCAGCACGGCCGCTCCGGGAGAGAACCGGTAGATGAGGTTGAGCGCCCCGGACACTTCGGTTCGGTCCCTGTAGTCCTGATCGATGTTGGAACCGTCGACGGCGTCGACGTCGTCGTAATCCACCTCCTCGATCTCGGCCTCGAGCGTCGCGGCGAGGCGCCCGGCATCCCGGCGCAGCCCGAGCCTGGCATGGCTCCTCTGGAACGCGACGGGCTCGGCCGCCGCCGTCGGCAACTCGCTTTCGAGGCGCCCCTCGTGGCGCAACTCTGTCCCGGCGGTGCCGAAAATCGCATGCAGCGCGTCGACATCGATCCGGAAGGCGGTCTCCGCAACTCCCTCCGTCTGCTCGCCCCAATTATCGTCTTCCGAGAGCAGGTAACTGCCTGAAAGGAGGAAGTCGATGACGTGCCGGGGCAGGTCCGACTGAACCTTGAGCGTCGCCGTTACGCCCTGCTCGTAGAGATCGTAGTCCAATGCCGGATCGCCGCCCCCGACATTCCAATAGGAACCCCCGAGGAACAGCGAGGGAAACAGCGTGAAACTCCCCCACCGCAACCCGTCGGGCGCATAATCCGCCGCGTTGAGCGCCCGCTCGCGCTCGGCGCCGTAGTGCTTGTGCGTGTCCCAGGTCCGCAATGCCTCCTGCCAGGCGACGGTCGACTCGTAGCGCTCGACCCGATCGTGCAGCGAGACGTCGGCCGCCTCGCCGGTCGAGGCGAGCAGGGGAGCGGAGAGTCCGGCAACCATGACGGCGAACCAGCGCGCTCGACCGAATACCGACCGTTCATGAGCGGCACGCGCACCGGGGTTCAGGCACCCGGCCGTCATGTGGACCCGGACGTTGCCATCGCTCGCGCCGGCCATGACTCAAAAGAACCGTTCGGGAATGCGGATGTTGTCGCCCGGCAGCACCAGGTACTGCGACGGCAGGGGCACCTTGATCTCCCGGCCGTCACCATGCCGCACGAGGATGATGTAGCTTTCGTCCGCACGGTATGTGCTCCCGCCGGCCATGGCGATCGCATCGCGAAAGCTGATTCCCGGCTGGTATTTGAACTCTCCGGCGCCGCGCACCTCGCCGTGAACGTAGAAGGGGCGATAATTGAGGACTTCGACGCTTACCCGCGGCTGGCGCAAATAGCCATCGGCGAGACGGGCCGTGACCGCCTCCTTGAACTCCTGGATGGAAAAACCGGTCGCCGCGACCTCTCCGATGAGCGGCAGCGCGACACGCCCGTGCACCGAGACCTCGTACTCCCCCGAGAGTTCGGCCTCCTGGAACACGGTGACCTTCAGTCGGTCGCCGGGCCGCAAGCGATAGACGCGCGTGACGGTGTCCTCGAACCCCGGCCCACCCCCTTGGGTCGCGCTCGTTTGCACGTGCCGTCCTTCGACGGTCGGCAGCGATTCGTCCGTCGCATATCGGGTCTGACCGCATCCGGCGACGGTGAGCGCCAGGACAGCGGCAGTCCACACCCTCGCGCCACGGGCTCGATGCGCGCGCGCGACGGCATTGCTGCAGGCGGTTGCTGACGAATGGATACGCGACACTGGTTCCACCGGACGTTGCAGTTTCGGGCCAACGGCCACCGCAACAGGAAACCCCGAAACCAGCTAAATTGCCGTTAAAGCAACGCGAAGTCGCTGCGCGGACACCTCTCGCCGGGCCGCCCGGGCCGATCCGGCCGGCGAATTCAGAACGCCCGCACCAGCGCCGTGTCGTTCCTGATGTCGTACTGGCACATCAGGGTGCGCTTGGGGTCCCCCGCAATGATGACAAGGTGGGGATGCTTGTAGCGCGCGGCCCACATCGCATGATTGACCTGCCAGAGGTAGACGTCGAGGTCCGGATCGCCGATCACCAGCTTCAACGAGCGCGGAGTCGCCCATGCCGTCGACGCGGCCACCGAGCCGGCCCGATTGGAAACGGTTGAGCAACGGGTTAGCGCCGCCGAGCGGTACGCCCCGACGAGCGCGTCGCTCGTCGCGCTGCGATAGAGCAGCTGCTCCTGGATGAGCCAGCCGGCGATCAGGATCGTGCTCAGTATGGCAATCGTTCGCATTGCGGTCCGCTCCGGCACCGGCCGCAACCGCAGACGTCGATAGGTTGCGCCGGGAGAGCTTTCCAGCCAATGGTGAATATTAGATTGAAGATTGACCCGGGATGCACGATCCCTCGTCCGCCAGGCAGGATGTCGGCGGTGCACGGGACGTGGCAGACCATGGAATGGAGCATGCGATGGCAGCGACAAAGCGGATCCTGATCACCCGGCGACTGCCCGACGCGGTCATGGCGCGGGCACGTGCCACCTACGATGTGCTGCACGATGCCGACGACCGACAGCTCGGGCGTGACGAACTCGTCGCCGCCTGCCGGGAGGTCGACGGAGCCCTGATTTGCATCCGCGACAAGTTCGACGCGACCGTCGTCGACGCGCTGCCCCAGCGCTTCGGCATCGTCTCGACCTTTTCCGTCGGCACCGATCACATCGACCTCGCCGCCGCGCGAGAGCGCGGTCTGCGCGTCGGCTGCGCCCCGAACGGGGTGACCATCGCGACCGCCGAGATCGCCATGCTGCTGATCCTCGGCGCGGCGCGCCGGGCTGGCGAGGGCGAGCGGATGATGCGCGATGCGAGCTGGACGGGTTGGGAGCCGCTGCAGCTGGTCGGCTGCCGCCTCGATGGCAAGCGCCTCGGCATCGTCGGCATGGGCAAGATCGGAAAGGCTCTGGCCCAGCGCGCGCGCGGCTTCGACATGGAGTTGCACTATTACAATCGCCGCCCACTGCCCGCAGAGGAAGCGATGGGCGCGACCTATCACGCGAGCCTGGAAAGTCTCCTCGCCGTCTCCGACGTCCTCTCGCTCAACGCGCCTTCGACGCCGCAAACGCGCGGCATGCTGGACGCCGCCGCCCTTGCGCGCCTGCCGCGCGGAGCGATCGTGGTCAATACCGCTCGCGGCGATCTCGTGGTGGACGAGGACCTCATAGTCGCCCTGCGGTCCGGTCAGGTGGGCTACGCCGGCCTCGACGTGTACGCCGGGGAGCCCAATCTCGACCCGCGCTATCGCGACCTGCCCAACACGTTCCTGCTGCCGCACCTCGGCTCGGCCGCGATCGAGGCCCGCAATCAGATGGGCTTCGAGGCGCTCGACAACATCGATGCGTTTTTTGCCGGACGCGAGTTGCCGTTTCCGGTGGTTTGATTTGGAGCGTCGGCGGCAGGCCCGATCAGTCGCGGGCAGCCTGCCAGTTCCGCCGCCAGGTGCTCGAAGTACTGGGGGCCCCGGACTTGACCGGAGCGACCACGGGGCGCGCTCCTGAGAGTGCGGGCGTCGCGTACCGCGGCCGGCCGGCGTAGCCGATCGTGCCACCCGCGTGCCCCTGCTCCAGTCGCCAGGTGCCGCGCTGGCGGGCCATCAGAAACGCCCGGCGCCGGGCTTCATGGTCCTCGGCAGCCACCGGTTCACCGGTCGCATGCGCCGAGAGCAGCGGATCGGTCGCCCGCCAGCTTTCGGGCAGGACGCCGCCTTCCGCCGCAACCACCGGGCCACCGGCCTGCCGTAAGGCGAGTTCGGTCTCGCCCGCCTCGATCCGTTCGGCAGCGTCGGCCTCGTGTTCGGCGGTCTCGACGCCACTGGCGGCTTCGCCCGTCGTCGCGCCAGTCGATCCCTCCACACCCGCGGCGACCGTCTCGGCGACGTCGTCCGGGTCGCCCTGACCGGAGGGAACGGCGCGGCCCGGCACGATCTGCAGTGGCGTCACCCGCACCTGCGGATTATCGATGACCCGCGCCTCGCGCACCCGAACATCACTGAGCGAGCTGCCATCCTCGACGGCGGCGAACCGCGCGTGGCGGATGCGCGCATCCCGCGACCAGGGCTCGGGCTTGCACTGGCAGCCGGCAACCCGCTCGCGGCGATAGCGAAACGCATTCTTGAGGTCGCCGTAGGTGTTGCCGTTGAGATCGCGCCAGCGGGCCACGTCGTCGTTGCCGGTCCAAGTGACGAACATCGCCGCCGAGTTGCCGCAGGCGGCATCGCAGCGGTTGCGGTCACGCCGGAACGCGGAGCTGGAAACGCCGTGGCTCAGCGGGAAGTAATAGCCATCGCAGAGCCGGACGCACACGGTGCGGTATCCGCCGCTCCGCGAGGCCTCGGGACGAAGGCTCTGACGACCCGCGGCATCGGAACCGTCGAGGTAGCCCCGTTGCCTGCTCGCTTCGGCGAACGGCTTGAAAATTCGGCGGCTGCCGTCCGGTCCGACCACGATGCGGTAGCCGCCGTGGCTCAAGACCCGCCCGTTCGGCCCGACGCGGATGATGCGCCCGGGAGCCACGCGCCGATGCTCCGGCACGCGCACGACGCGCGCGGGGGGCCGGGCCGGCTTGCTCTGGAAAAGCGAGAAGAAACCGCCGCTCTGCGCCGCCGCGGGCGTCCCCCCGACGACCAGCGCAACGAGCATCGCGAGCACCAGGGCGAGTAGGGTGCCGAATTCGAATGCCGGGGACGAACACCGTCCCACGGCATGGTGCCCATGCCGGGCGAAACGGAGACAACTCATGACCGACGCGCAACCAGTAGGGTCAAAGGACGAGCGGCACCGCCGCGTACGTCCTAGCCCTAGCCTGGAAGTGGAAAGGCTTCGCTAATCGTGCCCCATTTCATGGTGCCGATCCGAACAGCGTGCACGGCGGCACTCCAAGCCGCGCCCCTCTCCCGTCGGACGATCCAGCCCTCAGCGCTGTTCGGCCGAGCTGAATGCCGACTTGCGCGCCACGCCGCGTGACACCGAGGCCTGGGGTGCCCGGCTCGAAGGCGTCACCACGACCACTCGCGACGTTGCGCCGAGGCCCATGCGGTTGACGCTGCGCACGTAGCGGCTATCGCCCGATTGTTCGCCGCCGGCCACGACCGTGCGGCTCGAAGAAGGCGCACTGATACCGCCGCCGAAACTCACCACCTGGACACGCTGTGCCCGGGCCCGATCCGCTTTGCGCTCGAGCTGGGCCAGGTACTTCTTCATGGTCCCGTCACGCTCCATCTGGGCGAAGCGCGCATGGCGCTGCTGAGCGGCGGCCTCCCACGGATCGGGGCGGCACTTGCAGCTCGGAACCTGCTGGCGCGCATACTGGAACGCGGTGCGCAGCTTGCTGTAGGGGCGACCGCGCAGGTCTACCATATCCTCGGGCTCCTGACCGGGATTGGCGTAGTAGAAGAGCTTCGTCTCGGCCGCGCAGCTCGAGGCGCAGGCCTGCTCGTCCGCGCGGAAATTGCCGCGCCCGGTCGTGAAACTGATCGGCCAGAAATAGCCGTCGCAGAGCCGAACGCAGACGGTGCGATAGGTGCCGTACTCGGATTGCGGCACCCGCCCGCTGTTGCGTGTGCCCGGTTGCCAGGCGCTGGCCGAACCACCATTCGCACTGGTGAGCCCGGCCGGTTGCAGAAGCGGTTGTTCGGCGCCACTGCCGCCGCCCTGACCGCCTGCCGGGCGCCGGCGCGTCCAGTAGCCTTCGTCGCGGATGGCCGTCGTGAAGCTGTTCCAGTCGTCGGCTGTAAAGAGCACCGAGCCGCGATAGACCTCCGCATCGCTCGATCGGCTGGTGCGAGCCGCGCTCTCGCTGGCGTCATTGACGAGCAGGAAGACGAATGTGGGCATGGCCACGACCAGCAGCCCCGCGACCAACAAAGAAAAGGCTCCCGCGAAACGGTCGAAAATCCGACCGGCGCCGTACGCATCGCTCGACATGACGTGCCCCATACTCGACTTGCAACTGCTACCCCAGGGCACAGATAGAGCAAACAGCGGGCCAGTCCAACAACTTAATGGACAGTGAATATCTCTATTTCGGTATTGGTTTATATCACGGACGACGGCTAGACCCCACGCTGGCAGCTAGCTTGGCTGCATCCTGAGGGCACCGTCCAGCCGGATCGTCTCGCCGTTCAGCATGTCGTTCTCGCAAATGTGCTGAACGAGCGCCGCGTATTCGTCCGCTCTGCCGAGCCTGGAGGGGAAGGGCACGCCACGCGCCAGGTTGCGGCGGACCTCCTCGGGCAGGCCATCGACCATCGGGGTATGGAAGAGTCCGGGCAAGATCGCCATCACGCGGATGCCCTCGCGCGCGAGGTCGCGAGCCACCGGCAGTGTCAGCGCGGCCACACCACCCTTCGACGCAGCATACGCCGCCTGACCGATCTGACCGTCCTCGGCCGCGATCGAGGCCGTATTGACGATCACCCCCCGCGTGCCATCCGGCCCGAGCGGGGCCAGCGTCGACATCCCGGCGGCCGCGCGTGACAGCATCACGAAGGTGCCGACGAGATTGACGCGGATGGTGCGCTCGAAGACCGCGATATCGTGCGCCACCGGCGCACCCGATTCGCGGTCGCGGCGGACGGTTTTCTGCGCTGTTGCGATGCCGGCGCAGTTGACCAGGATGCGCTCTTGCCCGTGCGCGGCCCGCGCCTGCCCGAGGGCAGCATCGACGCTCGCCGGGTCCGCGACATCGCAGCGCACGAACAGCCCGCCGAAGCTGCCGGCAACCACCTTTCCGCGCTCGGCATCGAGATCGAAGACCGCAACCTTGACGCCAGCCGCCGCGAGCCGCCGCGCCGTCGCCTCGCCGAGGCCCGATGCCGCACCGGTCACCACCGCGCTGATGCCACTGTCGAGCTTCATTCGAGCCTCCCTGCGTTCGCGACCATCGTTGGCGATCCCGACCATTTGCCATGGCGCGTGTACCAGCGATAGGCTGAAGGCGGGTGACCGTTGAAAGCAAGGACGAACGGGGCCACTTCGACGATCTGTTCGAGAGGATGGAATGCCGGTGGATTCGACCCGAGACAGCACCGACGGACAGGCTGACGAGGACTTGGCGGTCAAGCTCGCCGAGGTTCGCGACGGTTTCTGGAGGAAGCTCGCAGGGATCGCGGCGCGCCTGCCGTTCGCCGAGGATCTCGTTGCCGCCTACTACTGCACTATGGACCCGCGGACGCCGACGCGCGTGCGCATGACGCTTCTTTCGGCGCTCGCCTACTTCATATTGCCATTGGACACCTTGCCGGACTTCATCGTCGGGCTCGGCTACACGGACGACGCGGCCGTTCTGGCCCTCGCCATGCGCATGGTCAGCGAACACATCCGACCGCCGCACCGCGAGGCGGCACGCAGCGCGCTCGATCGTCTTGCGCGCGACCCGGCCACCCCGCTTTCCTGAGGCCAGCTCCACGAGCCCGCCCGGTCGCTCAAAGCGACAGCACGACCTTTCCCTTGGCCTCGCGACGCTCGATGACCCCGAGCGCCTCTTGGATGCGTGCGAGCGGGAACGTGCCGTGGATGCGGGGCGCGAGCTTTCCCTCGGCACACCAGCCGAGCAGCTCCTCGAGCTGGCGGACGTGACCGACCGGATCGCGCTCCGTCGACTTGCCCCAGAACACGCCGACCACGTCGACGCTCTTCAGCAGGATGAGATTGAGCGCGAAGCGCGGGATCTCGCCCCCGGCAAAGCCGATCACCAGATAGCGCCCGCCCCAAGCCAGCGAGCGCAGTGCCGGTTCGGCCTTGTCGCCCCCGACGCAGTCGTAGACGACATCGACGCCGCCCTCGCCCGCCGCCTCGCGCAGCGCCTGCCTCAGGTCCACCGCGTCGTAGTTGATCGCGACATCGGCGCCATGCGCCCGCGCCACGGCGAGCTTGTCCTCGCTCGAGGCGAGCGCGATGACGCGCGCCCCGAGCAACTTCGCGATCTCCACGGCGGCGAGACCGGCCCCACCGGCCGCTCCGAGCACGGCGACCGTTTCGCCGCCGGCGAGCCGTCCCCTCTCGGCGAGACCGTGGTAGGCGGTGCCGTAGGTCACGGCGACGCCAGACGCCACGGCATCGCTGACCCGCATCGGCACCCGCGCCAGGAGTTCTTCGCGCACCACCACCTTCTCGCGCGCCCCACCATGGCCGATGAAGGCAGCGACACGGTCGCCGATCCGAACGCGTTGCACACCGGGCCCCACTCCCGCCACGATTCCCGCGATCTCCGCCGCCGGCGAGAAGGGCAGGTCGGGCTTCACCTGGTAACGGTTGCGGACCATCAAGGTATCGAGGAAGTTGAGCCCTGCCGCGGTCACCCGGATCAGGCATTCGCCAGGGCCGGGCACCGGATCGGTGATCTCCTCGATCGTGAGGCCATCGATCCCGTCGAATGACTTGCAGAGCGCGGCTTTCATGTGTGATGCCTCTGGTAGTGCCTCGCGATGCGGGCTGGTGGGTGTGCGCGGTGCGCGCGGCCGTCGTGGTTCGCGCCTGACGCAGGACCCTCTAGCGCAGCGCATCCAACGTTCGCTACCCGCTCGCAGCACGGTTTCGAACCAAACGTCGGATGCATAAACTGCAATAGAATCAAAAACTTGCTAGTATTCCTCTTGACTTCGACACTTGGTCGATCGAGTGCCGCAAAGGGTACCGAATGTCGGAGCCGGAACACTAGTCGGCCCGCCGCGGCGAGGCAACGGGTTCGGTCGGTATGGCCGGCATCACAAGGGAGCGCTCCGCGAACGTCGGCACGGCGAGCGGACACCGAAACATGCGCGGCTATTTCGCGATCGGGATCGAGGGTGTCTCCAAACCGATGAACGTCGGCAGCCTGGTGCGCAGCGCCCATGCCTTCGGCGCGGCGTTCGTGTTCACCGTCGCCGCTCACCCCCGAACCCGCGAGGCGCCCTCCGACACCTCGCACGCGTGTGAAAACCTCCCCGTCTATCGCTGGCGGAGCATCGATGAGATGGCGCTCCCAACGGGCTGCACACTGGTCGCCGTCGAATTCACCGAGGGTGCCATCGAGCTGCCGAGCTACCGCCATCCTCGCCGCGCCGCCTACGTTCTCGGCCCTGAACGTGGTGCCGTTTCGCAAGCCATGCGCTCACGCTGTGCTCATGTCATAAAGATACCCACGTCTTTCTGCATCAACGTGGCGACAGCCGGCGCCATCGTCATGTACGATCGTTTGCGTTGTCATGGTGGTTTTCCGGAGCGTCCAGTGATGCCCGGTGGTCCGGTCGAGCCCGCCAACCAGCACGTTCATGGCCGGCCACGGCTACGCCGCGCCGAGGAAGGCGAGCCGTGAACCGCAGGTTTTACCCTCGAAGGGGTTGACGTCGCAGTCCCCGAGCACGCAAAAGCGACACACCCCATGCACCGTTCGCGTCTTTTCAAGAAACGAGAGCAGGCAACCATGCGATTGATCATCACCCTGATAGCTGGCCTCGTCCTGATCGCGGGCGCCCCGTCGGCGAACGCTCAGTCAGGCGCGCAGTTCATCGAGAAGTTCAACGATTGGTCGGTCTTCTCGCACGATGGGCCGAACGGCAAGCTCTGCTTCGCCGTATCCCAACCCAAGGATTTCGAGCCCAAGAACGCCGAGCGGGGCGAAGTCTACTTCTACGTCTCCTCCTGGCCGAAGGACGGCGTGACGAACGAGATCAGCGTGAAGATCGGTTACGACTTTTCGCGTGACGCCACCACGGTCATCACGATCGGCTCCGACAACTTCGAGCTGTTCAACAACGGCGACAAGGCGTTTGTCGAAAGTGCGGCCACCGAGCGCCGGCTGGTCGATGCCATGCGTCGCGGCTCGCGGATGGTGGTCAAGGGCACGTCCGACCGCGGAACCGCGACCACCGACACCTACTCGCTTTCGGGGATCACCGCCGCCCTCAACCACGTCGCCAAGGTCTGCGAATAGGCGCGCGGCGCTGGAGACCGGCCCCGAAGCGGTGAAGGTGCCTTTTCGGAGCCGCTCGGCAGGGACCTCCATTTTGGCTCCGGCGACGACAGTGACCATGCTCGCAGCGCCGACATTTCTCCCCAGGGATCTTGTGTCGGTGCGCCCTCCTCGCCACACTCCTGGCGCGCGCCGCGAGAGGACCGACCAAGCTGTCGAGGGCGCGCCCGCCGTGCTTTCGACGAAGGTCACCACCGCCAGATGACACGAGTACTCGACACCCTCCCTGGGGACGCGCCGCGACCAATCCCTGGGCGCGAGAGCGACGGCCTCTCGTTGCCCAGCGCGGCCCCCGAAGGCGCGGCCCCGCCGCATGCCCGGGAGCTGGAGCCGGCCGGCCGCCGTGAAAGCCCAAGTCTCATCGGCCTATCGCCCGATGGTTTCGACCAGATCCTCCGCGCTGTCGGAGTGCCGGACCGACAGTTACGCATGCGGCGCCAGCAGTTCGACCGCTGGCTCTACGTCCACGGCGCCACCAGCTTCGATCAGATGACCAATATTTCGAGGCCGTTGCGCACCGCGCTCGCCAGCCAAGCGACGCTCGCCCGACCCGAGATCGTCGCCGAGCAGATTTCGAACGACGGGACCCGCAAGTGGCTGCTGCGCTTGGCCGGCGATGGCACGTCGCGGCGCCCCCCCGAGGTCGAGACGGTCTACATCCCCGAATCCGATCGCGGCACCCTCTGCATCTCGAGTCAGGTCGGCTGCACGCTCACCTGCTCGTTCTGCCACACTGGCACGCAGCGGCTCGTGCGCAACCTGACGGCCGGCGAGATCCTCGCCCAGATATTCGTTGCGCGCGACCGACTCGGCGACTGGCCCGGCGGCGTACGCCCCAACGACGGCCTCGTGCCCGAGAGCGAACGCGCCATCACCAACATCGTCCTCATGGGCATGGGCGAGCCACTCTACAATTTCGACAACGTGCGCGACGCCATGCTGCGCGCCAGCGACGGGGACGGCCTCGGCATCTCGCGCCGCAGGATTACCCTTTCGACCTCGGGCGTCGTCCCCGAGATCGGTCGATGGGGTGAGGAGGCGGGCACCATGCTCGCCATCTCGCTGCACGCCGTGCGCGATGCCTTGCGCGACGAACTGGTGCCGATCAACCGCAAATGGCCGATCGCGGAATTGCTCGCGGCCTGCCGCGACTACCCCGGGCTTTCCAACGCCAAGCGCATCACCTTCGAATACGTCATGCTGAAGGACGTGAACGACAGTCTCGCCGATGCCCGAGAGCTCGTCCGCCTCCTCGCCGGAATACCGGCCAAGATCAATCTCATCCCTTTCAATCCATGGCCCGGCTCGCCTTACGAGTGCTCGAGCTGGGAGCAGATCGAGCGTTTCGCCGAAGTGGTCAATCGGGCGGGCTATGCGAGCCCCGTGCGCACGCCGCGCGGGCGCGACATCATGGCCGCCTGCGGTCAGCTCAAGAGCGCATCCGAGCGACTTTCCGCACGGGCTCGGCGTGCGTCGGAAAGCGCGGCTGGCGATCCCGCATCCTGATCCTGGGACGACGATGGCCGTCCACCCGACGGCGAATCATGCAGACCGACGCACGATCGCCGCGCAGGCGGCTCGGGCGGGACGAATTCAGGGAGTGACGATCCGCATGCTGCGCGCCATCGCAAGAACGCTCGCCGTCACCTTCGGCTTCCTGCTCGCCGCCATCGCATCGGCGATGATCCTCGTCACACTCGGACTCGAGCGCTTCGTGCACGAGCGCGCCGCGACCAGCCCGACCGGTTTCGAGGAACTCGACGGCGTCGTCTCGTTCTTCGAGCAGGTGACCTTCCTCGGAACCATGGCCTCAGGGTTTTCGATCGTGCCGGCACTCCTGGTGGTGATCATCGGTGAAGTCGCGAGCATTTCGTCGTCGCTCTATTACGTTCTCGCCGGTGGCGCCGCGCTCGCCGTCATGCCCCTCCTGAGCACGCTCCTCGATCCGGAAAGCACGCGGATCGCCAGCACCACCCTCTATCAGGTGCTCGCCACGGCCGGGTTCGGGGGCGGTTTCGTCTATTGGCTGATCGCCGGTCGGAACGCCTGATGCGACTGCTCAAGCAGCTTTTCGCCAATATGCTGGCCTTCGCCTGCGCCAGCCTGGTCGCCGGCCTTTCGTTCGCGCTCTTTGCGACACCCGGGCCATCGCGGATCCTCGCCCCGCATCTCTTGACCGAGGCGATCGATGCCGCCCTCGCCTTCGCGAGTATCGCGGCTCTGCCCACCATGCTGGCCGTCGCGGTTGCCGGCTGGCTCGGTTATCGCGGGCTCATTGGCCACGTCCTGTTCGGCGCCGCGGTTTCGCTCACCGGCGCATTCGTCATCCACCACTTGGCGCACGGCATCGACCTGCCGCTGAATACCTATGCCCTGACGGCATTCGCCGTCGCCGGTATCGCCGCGGGCATGACGTTCTGGCTGATCGCCGGCCGCGCGCCCGAGGCCCCGCGCGCCAGCCAATTCGAACGTCGCTGACACCATCCGGGGCCCACCGGCCGCGCGGGACACTCGCCGACGCTTTCGTTGCATTGCAATATTTGTTGCATTGCAGCAAAACCGGCACTATACAGGTTCACGAGCTGGTCGAGATCGATCCGCGCTCTCCCTGCACGCTCCTGCGCCCTTCGGGGCCGACGATCGAAAGCCCATCGAGATGCCCTCGCACACCGCCACGACCAATGACTTCTTCGCACCGATGATGCACTTGGCCAGCGTCCACATGGACACCATGGCCACGGTTTCCGAAGCCGCCGTCAGGACGGCGTCCGAGATGACCGACACCATGTTCCGCTTCGCCGAGGAAGCCCTCGCGACCGGCGGAACGGCACGATCGTCGATGACCAGTTTTGCCAAGGGCCGCCCGGTCGGCGCCGAACCCGGCCAGCGCGTCAAGCGCGCCGCCACAAGCGCCGCCTCGTCGTTGTCCGCCAGCCGGCCCGCCTCCCGTGCCGGCCGTTCCTGGTACCGCGCCCCCGCCCGTACGCCGCTCGAGACCTGGGCGGAGACCTTCGGTTATTCCACGGATATGACGCGTGCTTGGGGCGACGCCGCCAGCGTCGCTCAGGTTTGGTCCAATTGCATGGCGCCCGTCGCGGCCGCAGCGAATGCCATGAACGGGCAGGGCTCGCAGGCCTCCAAGTCGGCGCTGAATGCCTTCGGCATGCCGAACTGGCTGACCGATGCGATGAAGCGCGGTACGGCGCCCTGGTCCGAAATGTGGACGACGGGGCGCCCCCGGGCCGCGAGCTACGAGGCCTTTGCACCGAACGCGGAGGCCGCCCGTCTCTTCTCGGACTGGCTCGAGGCCGCCAGTAAGGGCATGATGACCGCTTGGCCGACGACCACCACGATCGACGTCACGCCGGCGGCCACGCCGAGTGCGCCCGCGACGCGAACCAAAGCCGCGGCCCCGACCAAGGCCACGGCAAAGACGACCCGCAAACCGGCGCCTCGCACGACCGCCCGGACCGCGGCCAAGCGCCCGGCGTCGCGCACCACGCGCAAGCACTGACCGAATCGGTCCGACCAAAAAATCCAAGCGGCCGGCAGCGATGCCGGCCGTTCTGTTTCGTCGCCTCAGGAGCCTCCGCCCGCCCAGGCGAGCGCCTGCTCCAACCGGTCGTCCCCCCAAAACAGCTCGCCGGACTGCGTGATGAACGTCGGAGCCCCGAAGATGTCGCGGCGCGCGGCCTCTTCGGTTTGCGCCCGCAGCTGCGACTTGACTTCATCACTTGCCGCCCGTGCCATGGCCTCCTCGACGGGTGCCCCGGCGGCGGCCAGCGCATCGTGCAACACCTCGGGACTGGCGATATCGCGCCGCCCTTCGAATTCAGCGAGGTAGACGGCCTTGACGAACTCCTCGATCCAATCTTCGTCCTGGCTGCCGCAGGCGACCCGCGCAGCGGTGAGGCTGGCCGCGGGAAACGGCTCCGGCAAGGCAAAGAGCAAGCCGCGTTCGGCCGCGATCCGCTCGATGTCGCGCACCATGTAACGTCCCTTGGCGGGCTGCAGGTTGAAGGGCGACGTGCTCCAGCCGTTGGCCTTGAAGATCGGCCCGAGGAGGAACGGTCGCCACACGACCTCGACGCCCATGTTCGCCGCGAGCGGACCGATCCGCATGGCGCTGAGGTAGCTGTAGGTGGAGGCGAACTCGAACCAGAATTCGAGCTTCGGTTGCGCCACGTCGACCTCCGTCCTGATTGTGCGACCAGTGCCGCGGTTCGCACCGGTTACGATACGACCGATCGCTTCGATCATCGAGGCGAAGCCACCCGCCCGACCGGTGACGGTTCCCGACGATCCCGCTTGCCGCAGCCCTGCCCCTGCCTATAGTGCCGGCACAAATCGCGCTTTGGGAAGCAGGAGCAAGGGCCATGGCCCAAACAGTCAACAAGGTCGTGCTCGCCTACTCCGGCGGCCTCGATACCTCGATCATCCTGAAATGGCTTCAGGAGACCCACGATTGCGAAGTCGTCACCTTCACCGCCGACCTTGGTCAGGGGGAGGAGCTTGGCCCGGCGCGCGAGAAGGCGCTGATGCTCGGCATCCGCGCCGAGAACATCTTCATCGAGGACCTGCGCGAGGAATTCGTGCGCGACTACGTCTTCCCGATGTTCCGCGCCAACGCACTTTACGAGGGGGTCTATCTGCTCGGCACCTCGATCGCCCGCCCGCTCATCGCGAAAAAGCAGATCGAGATCGCCCGGGCGGTCGGCGCGGATGCCGTCTGCCACGGCGCGACCGGCAAGGGCAACGACCAGGTCCGCTTCGAACTCGGATATTACGCGCTCGAGCCGGGCATCAAGATCATCGCCCCGTGGCGCGAGTGGTCCTTCAAGGGCCGCGACGACTTGCTCGAATTCGCCCGCACCCACCAGATCCCGATCGCCAAGGACAAGGAGGGTGAGGCGCCCTTCTCGGTCGACGCCAACCTTTTGCACTCGTCCTCCGAAGGCAAGGTGCTGGAGGACCCGGCCAAGAAGGCGCCCGAGATCGTCTACCAGCGAACGATCTCCCCGACGGCGGCGCCCGACCGCGTCACGACGGTCCGCATCGGCTTTTCGCGCGGCGATGCCGTCAGCCTCGACGGCGTCGCGCTGAGCCCGGCAACGCTGTTGAAGGCGCTCAACGACCTCGGCCGCGACAACGGCATCGGCCGCATCGATCTCGTCGAGAACCGTTTCGTCGGGATGAAATCACGCGGCGTCTACGAGACCCCGGGCGGCACCATTCTGCTCGCCGCACACCGCGCCATCGAGAGCATCACGCTCGATCGCGGCGCCGCCCACCTCAAGGACGAGTTGATGCCGCGCTATGCCGAGCTGATCTATAACGGCTTCTGGTTCTCGCCCGAGCGCCACATGCTGCAGGCGGCGATCGACAAGAGCCAGGAGCACGTCGAGGGCGAGGTGACGCTCGAACTCTACAAGGGCAATGTCATGGTCGCCGGCCGCTCGTCGCCCAAGTCGCTCTATTCCTCGACCCTCGTCACCTTCGAGGACGACCGTGGCGCCTACGACCAGAAGGACGCCGCCGGCTTCATCCGCCTCAACGCTTTGCGGCTGAGAACGCTCGGGGTGCGGGACAAGGCGTGAGGGTGAGGGCTGGGCGACCGACCCTGCCATCATGGCTTGGCATGCGCAGGAACCTTTAATAGCGATTCGCCTTATTAAAGGATGTGGCCGTTTCCTTTAACAAGCAAGGCCTTCCCGGCCGAGGATGGACGCCGATGACCGACACCGTCGCCTTCTACACCAACCCCATGTCGCGGGGACGCATCGTGCGCTGGATGCTCGAGGAAGTCGGTTGCCCCTATGAAGTGCACCCCCTCGCCTACGGCACAACCATGAAGGCGCCCGCCTACCTCGCCATCAACCCGATGGGCAAGGTGCCGGCCATCGTCCATCGCGGCGTTGTCGTAACCGAGGCCCCGGCCATTTGCGCCTACCTCGCCGATGCCTATCCCGAGGCGGGCCTCGCGCCTGCCATCGGCGATCCCAGGCGCGGCACCTACTACCGCGCGATGTTCTTTGCCGCCGGCCCCCTCGAGGCCGCCGTCACGAACAAGGCACTCGGCGTTTCGGTCCCACCGGACAAGAAGGGCATGGTCGGCTACGGCAGCCTCGAAGAGGTCGTCGAGGCGCTGGCGGGCATGCTCGAGGGGCGCCCGTACCTTCTCGGCGATGGATTTTCCGCCGCCGACGTCTATGTCGGGGCACACATCGGCTGGGGCATGCAGTTCGGCACGATCGAACCGCGGCCGGTCTTCGAAGCCTACCATGAGCGGCTGTCGGCGCGGCCGGCTGCCGTGAGGGCCCGGGAGGCGGACGATGCCCTGCTCGCCGAGCATCCGGTGACGCCGCCGGCGGCGGGCTGACGGCCTCCCTCCACCCCGCGCTTCCGGACCACCTAATGCCCGGGCTTGCCGCGCCGCATGTGGAATTTGCCACCGCCGAACACGTGGCTTCCGGCAAAGGCACCATGGCCCGCGTGTCGCAGCCCACCGCCGTGCGTGACCTTGCCAAAGTATCCTCCGCCCGCATGGCGGATCAACCCACCATGGGCGACGGCCGTCCGATGATGGCCGAAGCTGGCAACAGGGTGGTGCTTCTTGGCCCGGTGCGGCATAGGCTTGCCATGCGGGATGCGCACCACCCGGTGCACCAGCGGCTTACGGACGTGCGCGAGGCGTTTTGCGCCATGCTTGGCGCGCTGGATCGTCAGGGCGTGCGGGAAATTCCTCCGCCCCGAGGAGATGCAGGCGGCGCCGCACGCTTCGATCACCACCACCGTCGGCTGACACGCGGGCTTGCCCTTGTGCCCGTGGCCGCGACACGTGCGCTGGCCGTGCCGTCGCACGGATCGCCGGGAGTAATTCACCCGTTCGCCATGGCGCCGGATCAGGCCGGCATGGCGGCTGTGACGGAGCCGACCGGCGTGACGCCCCTTGTGCCGCCCCGCATGCCCGTGGTGGCCATGGTGCCCATGGTGCCGAGCATGATGCCGCCCCGCGTGCCGATATCCGTGCCCGTGATGGTGGCCATGCTCGCAGATTTCGCCATAGCCGGGTGTGGCATAGGAGAATCCGCCCGCTTGCGCCGGGACCGTGCAAGCAACGAGAATGACGAGAACTGCGAGGATCCGGTTCATGGTGCTCCGACCGACGTTCTGGTAGGGTTAACAATTCCAAAAGACCGTTCGCGAGTTGCAGCGTCAACCGCCGGCTGTCGGTGTGGTTAACGCCGAGCAACGACACGCGTTAGGGAAGAAGCGAAATTGCCGCTGCGCAACCGCGTACGCCCGGATGGGGAAATAATCGAGACGCCGGAACGCGGCGCCTGGATGGGCAATCGCGGCGGCTGTTTCCACACGCCCGCGCGCACGCTCGCGCCTCGCCGCCGCTGGGCCGGCCGCGCCTGGCTCGTCTGCCGGCTCGAATTTCGCGGCCGCCACCGGGTCGTGATGCGGCCCGGCCGCTACACGGAACTGTTCTTCCTCGACGAGGCCACGGCACTCGCCGCCGGCCACCGCCCATGCGCCGAATGCCGGCGCGCCGACTTCGACCGCTTCGTTTCGAGTTGGACCCGAGCGGGTCTTTCGAGCGAACGACCACGAGCGGCCGACATCGACCGGACCCTGCATGCCGAGCGGGGAGCCGTTACCGGTGCGTTCGCGCCGCTCGCGGCAAAGAGCCCTGTGGCGGGCATGATGCTGCTGGCGAATGGGTGCTTCTGGCTGGTCGCACCGGCGCCAAGCGCTGGTAACGGCGATGGCGAAGGGCCGCTGGTCGCTCGCCCCTGGAGCCCATCGGGTTACGGGGCCCCGGTCCAGCTCGCGCGCCTCACGAGCCCACGGCTCCTCACGCCCCAGTCCAGCGTGCGCACGATTGCGGCAGGCTACCGCCCCGAAATGCACCCCTCGGCGCTGGCGCCATGAGCCAGGGCGGCCCAGCACCCGTCGATCAGGCTCATTTCCCGGACTTGGCGATCATGTCGTAGGCGACGTTCAGCCGGCGCACCACGGTGCTGAGATAGGCCGCGACCTCCTCCGGCAGATCGGTGCCGGAGAATCGGTCGGGATGATAGAGCTTTGCGAGGCGATGGTAGGCGCTCCGCACGGTCTCGCGGTCGGCCCCGCGCCGCACGCCGAGGATCGAGAACGGATCGCCCTGCTCCATTTGCCGGTGCCGGCGCTCGAGCTGGTCGGCATTCGGGATCTCCAGCTGCACGATCGAGCGGATGATCGCCTTGGAAAAGAGCCGGCGCTCACCTCCCTCGGGCTCGAAATCGATGAATCCGCCGGCCGCGTTGAGCTCGTCGGCAAGGCTTCGCGTCGCGGCGAGATAGAGGCGGCCGACGATCTCACCCCCGTCCGCGAACTCGAGGCGCACCAGCTGCGCGTTGCGATTGGACCGGTTGACGTTGTCGACGACACCACGCTCGAACATGCCGCACTCCATCCGGGGGGGAACCGCCAGGAACCCCTGACACCCGCCCTCCGGAGCACGAATCGTGCCGGAAACGCCGGGGCCGGGCGCCGCGCGTCCCCACACCTCACGGCCTCTCGCAGTGCAGCAGAAAGTGTGGTACTGACCGCGCGCAACGCTTCGCCCACTCCGCCGACGCGGCCGCGACGCTCCCGATCATCCCTGAAACGAGACCCCTGATGGCGCTCCGCAACATCGCGATCATCGCGCACGTCGACCATGGCAAGACGACGCTCGTCGACCAGCTCCTGCGCCAGTCCGGCGCTTTCCGCGACAACCAGCGGGTGGCCGAGCGCGTGCTCGATTCCAACGACCTCGAAAAGGAGCGTGGCATCACGATCCTGGCCAAGGCCACCTCGGTCGTCTGGAAGGACACCCGCATCAACATCGTCGACACGCCGGGCCACGCCGATTTCGGCGGCGAGGTCGAGCGCATCCTCAACATGGTGGACAGCGCCGTCGTGCTGGTCGATGCCGCCGAGGGGCCGATGCCGCAGACCAAGTTCGTGGTCGGCAAGGCTTTGAAGATCGGCCTTCGTCCGATCGTTGTCGTCAACAAGGTCGACAAGCCCGACGCGCGGCCCGACGAGGTGGTGAACGAGGTCTTCGATCTCTTCGCCGCGCTGGACGCCAACGATCAGCAGCTCGACTTTCCGATCCTCTACGGCTCCGGCCGCGACGGCTGGATGGCGACCGACCCGGCCGGCGAGCGCACGAACGGGCTCGCCCCGCTCTTCGACATGATCCTCTCGCACGTGCCGGCCCCGCATGCCGAATCCGGTCCCTTCCGCATGATCGGCACGATCCTCGAGGCCAACCCCTTCCTCGGGCGCATCATCACGGGACGTATCCATTCCGGCTCCGTGTGCCCGAACCAGACCATCAAGGTGCTCTCGCCGACCGGCGAGCTGGTCGAGACCGGCCGCGTCTCCAAGATCCTCGCCTTCCGCGGCATCGAGCGCCAGCCGATCGAACTCGGCGAGGCCGGCGATATCGTCGCCATCGCCGGATTGCAGAACGGCACCGTCGCCAACACCTTCTGCGCCCCCGAGGTGACCGAGCCCCTCGCCGCCCAGCCGATCGACCCGCCGACCGTCACCATGTCGTTCATCGTAAACGACAGCCCGCTCGCCGGCACCGAGGGCGACAAGGTGACGAGCCGCGTGATCCGCGACCGTCTGCTGCGCGAGGCCGAGGGCAACGTCGCGCTGCGCATCGAGGAATCGGCCGACAAGGACGCGTTCTACGTTTCCGGGCGTGGCGAATTGCAGCTCTCCGTGCTGATCGAGACGATGCGCCGCGAGGGCTTCGAACTCGCCGTCTCGCGCCCGCGCGTCGTCCTCCAGAAGGACGAGGAGGCCGGCGAGACGCTGGAGCCCGTCGAGGAGGTGTTGATCGACGTCGACGAGGAGCACTCCGGCGTCGTCGTCCAGAAGATGTCCGAGCGCAAGGGCGAGATGCTCGAGATGCGCCCCTCGGGTGGTGGGCGCGTGCGCCTCGTCTTCCACGCCCCGACGCGCGGCCTCATCGGCTATCAGTCGGAGCTGTTGACCGACACCCGCGGCACCGCCGTGATGAACCGCCTGTTCCACGCTTGGCAGCCCTTCAAGGGCAACATCCCGGGGCGCACCAATGGCGTCCTCATCGCCAACGAGCCCGGCGAGGCGGTCGCCTACGCGCTCTGGAACCTCGAGGATCGCGGCCCGATGCTGATCGACCCGGGCACCAAGGTCTATGCCGGCATGATCATCGGCATCCACACGCGCGACAACGACCTCGAGGTGAACGTCCTCAAGGGCAAGAAGCTGACCAACATCCGCGCCGCTGGCAAGGACGAGGCGGTGCGCCTGACGCCGCCGATCCGCATGACGCTCGAGCGCGCGCTCTCCTGGATCGAGGACGACGAATTGATGGAGGTGACGCCGAAGTCGATCCGCTTGCGCAAGCGCTACCTCGACCCGCACGAGCGCAAACGCCACGAGCGCCAGAAGCTGGCGAGCTGAGCGGGGAGGATTTCGGGCGGATTGAGCCGCTGAGCTCCTCAGTATCGACGCGGTGAGCCAAGAGCACCCATTGTCGAGACATACGGCCTCGGTTTGCCCCGATGGTTTGCCCACTCGATGTTCGCGGCAAATTGCAGAATCGTAGGTCGGGTCAAGCCCTTCGCGAAACCCGACCTAGGTGCTGCGGTTGGTTTGGCGTCGCTGTCCCTTGACGGTGTAGCCCCCCTCCTCACCCCCCGACCTCCACCATCACCTCGTTCCGCCGCAGGAACCCCGGGGTGAAGGGGTCGTTGTAGTAGGCGTAGGTCGCCGGGCCCGTGACCTGGAGCCCGGAAGCGGCGATCCAGGTGCGCAGGCGCGCCTCCTGCTCGGCGACGAGGTCGTCGGTCGCCACGCCGGAAAAGCGGATCGCGGCGACCCGCCGCGCCGGCAGCTCCGAAAGCCGGACATCGCCACCGCCCGGCGCCGGCAGGTCGGCGAGGCGATACTTCGAGGGCATGATGAAGCGCACGACCCAGGTGCCGTCGCCCGTCGCGGAGGGCTCCTGCGTCACCGGCGCCGTCATCGCGATGGATCGGTCGGCGGCGACGCCCGCGGTCCCCGTCCCCGCACCCGGCGTCTGCGTCACGGGCGCCGTCATCGCGACCGTCTCGCCCGCGCGATTCTTGGCGAAGATATAGCCCGCGAGCGGCCGGAACCCGGCACTGACGGCCGTCTTGCGGTCGCCGCCCCGCGTCACCTCGGCGACGACCAGCGGCGGATAGTCCCGGACCTCGATCGCCCCGTCCGCCCGCACGAGGGCATAGCTCGGTTGCTCGACGTTCTGCACCACGTAGACCCACACCCCCATGCCGACGACCCCGAGCACCGCAATGCCCGCCAGACCCCAGAGGAGAACCATTCGCACGCTCCGCATCACACGCTCCGAAATCAACCTCGCGCGCCGAACGCGCCTCTTCGCTCTGACGGTTACGTGCCGGCGCGCCCCTCGGGATCAGCCGGCGAAGGCGGCTTTGCCATCCACCCCGCCTCGTCGAGACGTTCGTCACCGGGCAAAACGTCGCGCCGATCCCATTTCCGCCGCCAAATCGGCTACACTCGCTCACCGATCGACAGATGGAGCCTGCCGAGGGGATGCGCATGACCACCCGCAGAACGATCCGGGGCCGCCATATCGCGTGCCTCGCCAGCCTCGCCGCCCTCTTGGCGCTCGGCTCCGCCCTTGCCGCGCCCGATCGCGCCGCCGCCGAGGACTTGCCGCCGGCCAAGGAACTGTTCGGCATGGTCGTCGCAGCCGCCCCCATGGAGGCGCGCGCCATCGGCTTTTATTCACGCGGATGCCTCGCCGGTGGCGTCGCCCTGCCCGTCGACGGGCCGGCCTGGCAGGCCATGCGGCTCTCGCGCAATCGCAACTGGGGCCATCCCGCGCTCATCGACTACGTCAAGCAGCTGGCCGACGACAGCCAGCGCCTCGATGGCTGGCCCGGTCTTCTCGTCGGCGACATGCAGCAGCCGCGCGGCGGGCCGATGCTGACCGGCCACTCGAGCCACCAGGTCGGCCTCGATGCCGACATCTGGCTGACCCCGATGCCGGATCGCCGTCTGACGTGGCAGGAGCGCGAGAATCTCGCCGCAACCTCGATGCTGAAGAATACCCTGGAGGTGAACCCGGCCGTCTTCACCGAGCGCCACGTCGCGCTCATTCGCCGCGCGGCCTCCTACCCGGAGGTGAACCGCGTTGGCGTCAACCCTGCCATCAAACACGCCCTCTGCAAGGCCAACGGCGGCGACGCGCCCTGGCTCGCCAAGGTGCAGATGTGGCCGGGCCATCATTACCACATGCACATCCGGCTCGACTGCCCGCGCGGCAGCGAGGGTTGCAAGAGCCAGGACGCCCCCGGCGGAACGAGTTGTGCCGCCGCCGAGGAATGGTACCGCAAGACCAAGGCGGCGATCGAGAACCCGCCGCGCGGCCCGCGCCCCAAGCCGAAGCCCGCGGCGCCGAAGCCCGAGCTGACCCTCGCTCAATTGCCGGCGGCCTGCCGCGAGGTCCTCGCGCACGACCGGCCACCGCTCATTCTCAAAGGGAGTGCCGCGGTCGCCAGCGTCACCGCATTGCCGGTGCGCCGCCCGCGCTGACCATCACGCGGCCTATCCAGCGCGTCCGGCGATGAGACCGCGCAAAGCGACGAGCCCGGCAAGGCCTGCCGCCGCAAGGCCGGCCGCGGCCGTCGCGAAGATGACGTTCGCCATCCAGTCCGCGCGCATGCCGAAGAGTTTGCCGCTGGCCGCCAGGAACACCACAGCGGCGATGCCCCCCGCGAGTTGCAGGACTGCGATGGCAACGAGCAGCCATGGCGCCGACCAGAAGTCCCGATCGGCGGCGGCGGCCGCCCCGGCAACGCCGATGCGACCGCTGATCCAGACCGCCGAGCCCGCCACCAGCAGGAAGGCCAGGGCATACTGATAGGCGTGATACCAGGAGAGATCGGTGAGGTAGTAGGCGCCGCCCATGCCGAGCCCCGCCCAGACGGCGAGCGCCGCGAAACCGCGCCCGATTTCGGCGGCTGCGATGTAAGCCGGGGAGCGGGCACCGGCCCGCCGTGCCGCGACCGCCCGCGCCGTGAGGGCCGCGAGCGTCGTCAGCGTCAGGCCCGCCCCGAGCCAGGCGACTTCCGCCGAGCCGGCGGCGGCGGCCGAGACCGTCACCGCCGCCCCGGCCAGCGCCGTTATCAGGCGTCGCCTCATGCCCGCTTCGTCGTCGACTGACCCGCCGCGTCGGGCGTCATGTCGTACGTCTGGATCGCCCGCCAGCTCAGCAGCAGCAGCGCGAAACCGCCGGCAAAGAAGATATTGCTGGCCGCCCAGTCCTGCGGCGGATTGTCCCGCGTATAGAGCGGCGCGATGCCGAGCGCATCCATCTTGCTGTCGAGCACCAGTCCGACCAGGAGGACCGCCATCGCGGCGAGCTGTGCCCAGCCGAGGAGACGCGCGTAGTGCAGGATTCGCCCGACCCGGACCGGCTCGTTGCGCCGGCTGTAGAGCATCCCCGCCAGCAGCGTGCAGAACGCGGCGACGACGGCGAAACCGGCAACGAAGTGCCACCATTCACGCCACTCGAGCACGGCCGTATAGGTGACCGCCATGGCGAGTGCCGCAAGCCCCCAGATCGTTCCCATGTAGCGCGCGTTGGAGGCCCCGATCTCCGCCCGCGATGCCCCCTCGCGCAGCAGTTGCCCGTTCTCGCCCCAGGCGAGGCCCACGATCGCCAGATTGACGATGAGGCAGACCACGATATGCGGCCAATGAAGCCCCGCCCCGGCCAGGACGGCAAAAAGACTGGCCGCGATGGTCAGCGCCACGAGCCAGATGATCACCTTCGTCGTCATCAGTTCCCCCCACAGCTCGAGCCATCACCTAGCTGGCGCGGTCGGACCGTCGTCGTATGATCGTCACCGCCGACCGGATCGTAACCTGCTTCCAATGCCACGCCCCCGGTTGCCGAAGTCTTCACGAAAAACAAGGATTTATTTCGATCTCGAAATTCTACCCGAGATCGTGATAGTCCCGAAACCAAGCGATGAACCGCTCGATCCCGACTTCGATCGGCGTCGTCGGGCGAAACCCGACATCGCGGGCCAGGGCCTCGATGTCGGCGAAGGTGCGCTCCACGTCGCCCGGCTGCATGTCGAGATAGTTCTTTGTGGCCGTGCGTCCGAGCGCCTTTTCGATGAGCCCGATGAGATCCATCAGCTCCACCGGGCGGTTGTTCCCGATGTTGTAGAGACGGTAGGGCGCCCGCGATGTCGCCGGGTCCGGTGCGTCGCCCGACCACTCCGGCGCCGGGGTCGCGACCCGGTCGAGCGTGCGCAACACCCCTTCGACGATGTCGTCGATGTAGGTGAAATCGCGGGAATGGCGCCCGTGGTTGAACACGTCGATCGGCTCGCCGGCCAGGATCTTGCGGGTGAAAACGAAGATCGACATGTCCGGCCGGCCCCATGGCCCATAGACCGTGAAGAACCGCAACCCCGTGACCGGAATCCCGTAGAGGTGCGCATAGGAATGCGCCATCAGCTCGTTGGCCTTCTTGCTGGCCGCATAGAGACTGATCGGGTGATCGACGTTGTTGTGCACACTGAAGGGAAGTTGCGTGCTCGCCCCGTAAACCGAACTCGAAGAGGCGAACACCAGGTGCTCGACGCCGTTGTGCCGGCAGCCTTCGAGCACGTGCAGGAAACCCTTCAGGTTCGATTCGACGTAGACTCCGGGGTTCTGCGCAGCGTAGCGCACCCCCGCCTGGGCCGCCAGATGGACGACCCGGTCCGGCCGGCGTTCGCCAAAGAGCCGCGCCATGAGAACGCCATCCGCCAGATCGCCGCGCACGAATTGAAAGCCCTCACGCCCCTCGAGGCGGGCCAGACGCGCCTGCTTCAGCCGCACGTCATAGTAATCGTTGAGGTTGTCGAGGCCGATCACCTCGTCGCCGCGCGCCAGCAGCGCTTCGGCGGTGTGATAGCCTATGAATCCGGCGACACCGGTAACCAGCACCCGCATCCTGCGCTCCGTTGTCCGCGCCGCCAGAACTCCATCGGGTCCGCCGGCCCCGCGGCGCCGGACGCTACGCTCACCACCTCACGCCCGGAACGGGACGAATCGCCGCGACCCGACCCGAAGTCTTCTGGCACCGGGGCGGGCCCGCTGCAACCGCGCCCATCGCGGCGTCCACCCCACGCCCCTTCTCGCGCGTTCCCCATGGCGGCTCCCATGTCGACCGGCGGACCGGTCAGTCGCCTGAAAGCGCCCGATTCATACGGCTTTCCGTTGACCTGCACGCACCGCACCGACTATAGGAGTGTCAACCTGCGCTGGTGGGACCAGCGCGGGATATTCCCATTTAACAAGGCGTGTCCGCCCCGCCTCGTCGGCTCGCGGTCCCACTCACCTTGTCGTTGAAGTCGAGGAACGACGATGGCCAATACGAAGTCCGCCCAGAAGGCCGTGCGCAAGATCACCAAGCGCACCGCGGTCAACAAGGCGCGCCGCAGCCGGATGCGCACCTTCGTGCGCAAACTCGAGCTGGCGATCGCGGCTGGCGACAGCGAAGCGGCGACGGTGGCATTCAAGGCTGCCGAGCCCGAGATCATGCGCGCCGCCCAGAAGGGTGTGATCCACCGCAACACCGCGTCGCGCAAGGTTTCCCGCCTCTCGGCCCGCCTGCGCACCATGGCCGCCGCCACTTCCTGATTTGCTGTTGCCAGTCCGTCACACCGGCAGACCCTGTGGACGGTCGGACCTGAACACCCAAGCCAAAGCAATTGGCCGCAGAATCCCCCGAAGGCGCGACCGGAGAGATGCCGGCCGCGCCTTCTTTGTTCTCCCAACCAGGCGATGGGACGCGCAGAATCCGCATTGCCTCACGCCGCAGAACAGTTTCATCGATCTGCGGCATCGATGCCTTTGGCATCGGATTTTGATAGAGAAAATCAACAGGTTACCGAACATTCGTTCCATTTTGGAACGTTCATGCAACCGTCGCAAACGCCGGATTCGAGGCCACTTTCGCGCCGGTTGTCCCAGGCTTTCCCGATTTGCCCACAGCCCCGAGGGGTGCTAAGGACAGGGGGTCCGGGGCGAAGGGGAACGTCACCGCCCAAGACATCGTATCGCGTACCGCGGCCATCATTGCGGCCAACAACAAGTCAAGCATGCGGGTGACGAACTGACCCCTGGGGCGGATGCACGTTCCGGGGGATAGCGAAACTATGCCTGCCGAAAGCCCAGCGTTCGTGGCGGAACGTCGGCGACCGGCAAGCGGGGGGCCTTGAAATTGAGAGCTGCATCTGAAGCGTATGGTTGTTCACTGCCGATCGCGGTCACTGATGACCAGATCGAGCATGTACGTTCCTCGTCTCTGACGTGGACGGTTGGTTGCTTGCGCCGGAACGGCGCGATCGTCGGCATGGCCTTGTCCGACACTGCGTGAGGCGCGTCGCGCGTGCGACGCCGGGCCGCGTTCCAATTGGCTCGAGTCTCGTTTCCTTCCATGCCCGGCGTTCGGGTAGCGGGATTAATTTCCTTTGTAGCGTTGCGTGATGTTCGCCCTGAAGCGGCGGACGGGCATCATTGCGTTCGAGAACAACGGGGCGAATGCCCCTTACCGGCAAGCAGGGGTGAACTGAAATGGCATCTGATTCGAAAACACCAGGCGAAGGGCTCCCGGACGACAAGGACCTCGGTCAGGCGGCGCCGTCCGGTCGTGAGGAGACAGGAACGCCGATCGAGATCGACCGCATCCGCGCACCGCGCATCTCGCGGCCGGTTTCGGATGTCGCGGCCTCCTCGGGCGGCGACGTCACCGGCGAGCCGTTCATGCGGGCGCTGGCCCGCATCAAGGCGGCGGTCGGGGACGAGAATTTCATCAGTTGGTTCGCGCAACTGCAGTTCGAGGGTCGGACAGGCAGTGAGCTCGAATTGTCTCATGCCACACGCTTCCTCAAGAACTGGATCGAGCGGAACTACATGCGTCTGCTGCTCGATTGCTTTTCGGCCGAGTACGAGGGCGTCAGGAGCGTATCGCTTTCCATCCGCGTGCCGGGCCGTGCGGTCAAGGTGCAGGCTCGGTCCGGCGACGACGAGCGGGACGACGAGCGCGGCACGTCGGCGCCCCGATCCCACGCCAGGACGAGCGCGCCCGTCGAGCATGCGGACCTGCCGAGCAGCCACACCGAGATCAACGGCTTCCACGGCTCGCCGCTCGACCCGCGCCTCACCTTCGACAGCTTCGTCGAGGGCGCCCCGAACCGGCTCGCGTTCGCCGCGGCCCGTCAGGTCGCCGAGACGTTGAAGGAGCAGCCGCTGCGCTACAATCCACTTTTCATCCATTCCAACGTCGGGCTCGGCAAGACGCACCTCTTGCATGCCATCGCCTGGGATGTGAAGCGGCGCTATCCGGGCGTACGGGCGCTCTATCTGACCGCCGAGCGCTTCCGCTACAGCTTCGTGGAGGCGCTTCGCAATCAGCGGGCAACGAGCTTCAAGGAAACGATCCGCAACATCGAAATTCTCCTGATCGACGACATGGAGTTCTTGCAGGGCGAGCGCACGGAACTCGAATTCGACCACACCCTCAACGCCCTCCTCGACAGCGGGCGCCAGGTCGTGGTGGCTTCGGCGAATGCGCCGGGTCTCCTCGAGGGGCTCGATCCGCGCATGCGTTCGCGCCTCTCCGGCGGTTTGGTGACGGAACTCGGCAGCCTGGACTACGACCTGCGTTGCCGCGTCCTGCGGCGGCGCGCCACCGAGAAGCAGGCGGCCGACCCGACCTTCCAGCTCTCACGCGAGGTGATCGAATTCCTCGCCAGCGAACTGAACGAAAGCGCTCGCGAACTCGAGGGCGCCGTGACGCGGCTCTATGCCGCATGCCACCTGACGGGGCTGCCGATCAACGTCGAGACCACGCGCGAGGCGATCCGCGACCTGATGCAGGGACCGGAACAGAAGCGCATCAAGATCGAGGACATCTTGAAGCTCGTGTCGCGACACTACGGGGTCAGCCGCACGGATATTTTGTCCCAACGCCGCCACCGCTCCGTGGTCCGGCCGCGCCAGGTGGCGATGTATCTCGCCAAGCAGCTCACCTCGCGATCCCTGCCCGAGATAGGCCGCAGGATCGGGCTGCGCGATCACACGACCGTGTTGCATGCCGTGCGCAAGATCGACGCGGAGATTAAAGTGGATATGCGCCTCAAGGACGAGATCGACGAACTGAAGCGCTTCCTCAATTCATAAGCCCGGGACCTGTGGTCCGTCAATTCCGAGGGCTCCGGCACGGCGAATGGCCACCGGGGCCCTTATTCTTTCGTGGGGCGCGCAGTCCGGCTCGAATGCCGAAAGTGACCGCTCCGCCACCGCCCTCGCCGCCCGCAGCCTTGAAAAATCGATGCGGGCAGTCCAATGTCCGCGTCCCCGGGCCTCGGGCAACCGATTCGTGCCGGCAGGTGGGCCTCGCACGTTCATACTTGTGGTGCGGCCGTGTCGGGGCCCTTAGGTTGCGAAGGCCGCGAGGCACAGCGAAGGCGAGGTCAGGCGCCATGCGACTGCACATCGAAAGGGGCGACCTACTGCGCGCCCTGTCCCACGTGGCCAGCGTCGTCGAACGGCGCACCACGCTGCCGATTCTGTCGAATGTCCTTCTCGTGGCCGGTGATTCGGTGCTGGAGCTGAAGGGCACGGACCTCGAACGTGAGGTGGTCGAAAGCGTTCCGGCAACCGTTTCGCGGCCCGGCGCAACCACCGTTGCCGCGCATCTGCTCTACGATATCGTGCGCAAGCTGCCGGACGGCAGCCAGGTCGAACTTGCGACCGAGGGCGACGAACAGCGCCTCGCCGTCATGACGCGCCAGGCCCGTTTCCACCTTCCGATGCTCAGCGCCGACGAATTCCCCGATCTGACGGCCGGCGAGTTGCCGCACCGTTTCGAGATCGATGCTCGGGACCTCAAGCGGCTGATCGAGAAGGCGCGCTTTGCGATCTCGACGGAGGAGACCCGCTACTACCTGACGGGAATCTATCTCCACGTCGCCGACCCGACGGGCAAGCCGATGCTCCGGGCCGTTGCAACCGACGGCCACCGCCTCGCGCGCGTCGAGTTCGACTGCCCGTCCGGTGCCGAGGGGATGCCGGGCGTCATTGTACCGCGCAAGACCGTCAACGAGCTTCACCGGCTCATCGAGGATCAGAACGCCCCCGTCGACGTGGCGCTATCCGACAGCCGGATCCAGTTCGCCTGCGCCAACGTGATCATGACCTCGAAGCTGATCGAAGGCACGTTCCCAGACTACAACCGCGTCATCCCGCAATCGAACGACAAGCAGATGATCGTCGAAACCGGCGAGTTCGCGACCGCCGTCGATCGTGTGTCGACCGTCTCGACCGACCGGGGTCGGGCCGTCAAACTGGCACTGGGTGCCGGTCGGCTGACCCTTTCCGTCTACAATCCCGACGGCGGCAGCGCGACCGAGGAAATCGAGGTCAACTACTCCGCCGAACCGCTGGAGATCGGTTTCAACGCCCGATATCTGCTCGATATCGCCAGCCAGCTCGATAGCGGCGAAGCCGAGTTCATGCTCGCGGACCCCGGCTCGCCGACCACGATCCGCGACCACGGCGATGCTTCGGCGATCTACGTGCTGATGCCGATGCGTGTCTGAGCAGCCGACAACCGCAGGGGAAGCCGTTCGGTCGGGTGGTTCGCCCGATGCGCCGGTCACGTGGATCGCCACGCTGAGCCTCTTCGATTTCCGCAATTACGCGGACCTTCGCCTGACTCTCGGGCCACGTCCGGTGGTTCTCTACGGCGCCAACGGCTCGGGCAAGACCAATCTGCTGGAAGCGGTGTCCCTGCTCGCGCCCGGCCAGGGCATGCGGCGCTCGAATTACGCGGATCTTGCCCGTTCGGGCGGCGGCGGTGGCTGGGCGATTGCCGCCGACGTCGTAACGCCGCGCGCGACCATTCATATCGGCACCGGCATCGAATCGTCCGCAACGGCCGGCGGGCGCGCGGTCCGCATCGACCATCGCGCCCAAAAGGGCTCGGGCGCCCTTGCCGACCATCTCGAGATGGTCTGGCTCGTGCCTGCGATGGATGGCCTCTTCACCGGCCCCGCCAGCGAGCGACGACGGTTCCTCGATCGGCTGGTCCTCTGCCTCGAGCCGGGCTCGCGCGCCGCCGCCGCCGCGTTCGAACGCGCCATGCGCCAGCGCAACCGCCTGCTCGAGGACGAGCGTGCCCCCGCCTTCCAATTCGCCGGCCTGGAACAGCAGATGGCGGCCGCCGGAGCTGCGATCGCCATCGCTCGCGCCGCCACCGTGAAAGCCTTGACCGGGACCATCTCCCGACGCCGGCTCGCAAATCCCCTGTCTGCCTTTCCCTGGGCCCGAATGACCCTCGAGGGCCCGCTCGAGGAGCTTGCGGCGCGCGACTGCCCACCCTTCGAGATCGAAGCCCGCTACCGCGAGCGCCTCGCCGAGATGCGGCCGGGCGATCGTGCTGCGGGGCGAACCCGGTTCGGCCCCCACCGCAGCGATCTGCACGTCGTGCACGGCCCCAAGGACCAGCCTGCCCGACTGTGCTCGACCGGCGAGCAGAAGGCCCTGCTGGTGAATCTCGTGCTGGGCCACGCCGAACTGGTGCGCGCGAGCCCCAAGGGGACGGCGCCGGTGCTGCTCCTCGACGAAATCGCGGCCCATCTGGACGAGGCCCGCCGAGGGGCGCTCTTCGAGGAGCTGCTCCGCCTCGGCACCCAGGCATGGATGACGGGGACCGACCGTGGCCCCTTCCATCGCCTCGAGGGAGCGGCCGATTTCCTGCTCGTCGAAGACGGTCGCGCAAGGCCGGTTCCCTGATCTTCGGACGACTTGCGACAGCGGTTCCCACGGACCGGGTGGAAACCGGGGAAGCGCACACATAAGTAGCTGATAAATAATGATTATTTATTGCAGAAAAGACTTCCGCGAAGGCCCCGATATGCTATACTGATGGAGGTGAATTCAAGCCTTCCGAAGGGGCGTGCGCGCGGCATTCGCACGAGGAGTCGTTTCGCAGGGTGTGCCGCGTTGACCGAGCTACGAAGGGCGGTTCTGCGGACCGGCTCCGCCGCATTGGACATCGTTCCGGTCGGAGGAATTCGGGCGCGACGGTCGTATGACGCAGCAACGGACCGGTTCGTGGTGCTCGCCCACCGATTTCGCCCCCATGGCGGAACGGCCGGCGCCCTCGGTGACCGGTTACGCCGGGTGAAAATGCCGTGTAGCGGGTCGGATCGGCGCAGCGCATTGAAGGACGATCACCTCGATGGATGGGATTTCGACCAAGCGGGGGGGCGGGCGGGCCATGGACCGGGCCAATGCCGGCTCTGGAGTTGAAGGAGACCCCGCCGGGTGACCGGCCGACGGCTTCCACCGGTCCGCCAGCCTGCCGCACCGCGGCGGTCGCGTTTTTTCAGAATAGACCAAAGATAGAGAGATGCCATGAGCAGCGAGCCGCTCCGACGGGACGATGCCAGCGACTACGACGAGGGCTCGATCGTCCATCTGAAGGGTCTGGACGCCGTGCGCAAGCGCCCGGGCATGTACATCGGCGACACCGATGACGGCTCCGGCCTGCACCACATGATCTACGAAGTCGTCGACAACGCCGTCGACGAGGTTCTCGCGGGCCATGCGAGTTACTGCAAGGTCGAGCTCAATGCCGACGGCTCGTGCACGGTACGCGACGACGGTCGCGGCATTCCGGTCGGAATCAAGCAGGACGACGACCACGAGCCCAAACGCTCGGCCACCGAGATCGTCTTCACCGAATTGCACGCGGGCGGAAAATTCAACCAGAACGCCTACAAGGTCTCCGGCGGCCTGCACGGCGTCGGCGTCTCCGTGGTCAACGCACTCTCGACCTGGCTGCGCTGCCGCGTCTGGCGGCACGGCAAGGAGCACCACATCGCCTTCGAGAACGGCATTCCGACCGCACCGCTGGCGATCCTCGGCGACGCCTCGGGCCAGCACGGCACCGAGGTTTCCTTCCTTCCGAGCCCGGCGACCTTCACCCGCACCGAATTCGATTTCACCACCCTCGAGCATCGTCTGCGCGAACTGGCCTTCCTGAACTCGGGTGCGCGGATCGTGCTGGTCGATTCCCGCTCGGCCGACCCGCGCGTCGTCGAGTTCTGCTACGATGGCGGCATCGCCGAGTTCGTGCGCCACATCGACCGCTCCCGAAAGCCGATCGAGGGCATCGTCGAGCCGATCATGATCCGCACCGAGCGCGACGGCATAGGTGTCGAGGTCGCGCTCTGGTGGAACGACGGCTTCCACGAGAACGTTCTCTGCTTCACCAATAACATTCCCCAGCGCGACGGCGGAACCCACCTCGCCGGCTTCCGCGGCGCCTTGACGCGGGTCGTCAACAAGTACGCCGACGAGAGCGGCATCGCCAAGAAGGAGAAGATCGCGATCACCGGCGACGATGCCCGCGAGGGCCTCACCTGCGTCCTCTCCGTCAAGGTTCCGGACCCGAAGTTCTCGAGCCAGACCAAGGACAAGCTCGTTTCCTCCGAAGTTCGCCCCGTGGTCGAGAGCGCCGTCGGCGACCATCTCGCGGCCTGGCTCGAGGAGCACCCGCGCGAGGCCAGGAAGATCATGGAAAAGGTCATCCAGGCGGCCCAGGCGCGAGAGGCCGCGCGCCGCGCCCGCGATCTCACCCGGCGCAAGGGCGTTCTCGACATCAATAATCTTCCTGGAAAACTGGCGGAATGCCAGGACCCGAACCCGGCCAACACCGAGATGTTCATCGTCGAGGGCGATTCGGCGGGCGGCAGCGCCAAGCAGGGGCGCAACCGGGAGTTCCAGGCGGTTCTCCCAATCCGTGGCAAGATCCTCAACGTCGAGCGGGTCCGCTTCGACAAGATGCTATCGAGCCAGGAAATCGGCACGCTCATCACCGCCCTCGGCACCGGCATCGGCCGCGGCGAGGAGGGAAAGAGCCTCGTCGATCTCGCAAAGCTGCGCTACCACAAGATCATCATCATGACGGATGCCGACGTCGACGGCGCCCACATCCGGACCCTCCTGCTCACCTTCTTTTACCGCCAGATGCCCGAACTGGTGGAGGCGGGGCACCTCTTCATCGCCCAGCCGCCCCTCTACAAGGTGACGCGGGGAAAATCCGAAACGTATCTCAAGGACCAGAGGGCCCTCGAGGATTATCTGATCGACCAGGGCCTCGAGGAGACGACGCTGACCACCGGCAACGGCGAGACGCGCGCCGGCCAGGACCTGCGCGACATCGTCGAACTCGCGCGCGCCGTCGTCCGCCTCATCGATGATTTGCACTCCCGCTACACCCGCTTCATCGTGGAGCAGGCGGCCATCGGCGGCCTCTTCGAGCCGGGCCTCACCCAGTCGGCCGAAGCCGCAAACGCCCGCGCCGCCGCGATCGCCGCCCGCCTCGATGCGATCTTCGAGGAGACCGATCGCGGTTGGAGTGGGCACTACGGCAACGAGGGATTCGTCTTCCGGCGCGAACTGCGCGGCGTGACCGAGGCTCACGTACTCGACCACGCCCTGCTCCGCTCGCGCGAGGGCACGCGGCTCGAGGAACGGCGCGCCGACCTCGCGGCCGTCTACGGCAAGCCCGCGATCCTTCGCCGCCGCGAGACGAGCCGGCCGATCCACGGGCCCCGCGACCTGCTCGATGCCGTCTACGAAGCCGGCCGCAAGGGTCTGTCCCTCCAGCGCTACAAAGGTCTCGGGGAAATGAATGCCGACCAGCTCTGGGAGACGACGCTCGATCCGGCGGCCCGCACGCTTTTGCAGGTGCGGATCGGCGAACTCGACGCGGCCGACGATATTTTCTCCAAGCTGATGGGCGATGTGGTCGAGCCGCGCCGCGAATTCATCCAGGAGAATGCCCTCTCCGTCGCCAACCTCGACGTCTGACCGGCGCACGCAGGGTGCGCCGGCCCGCTATCGCCGTTGCCTCGGGACCCGCCACGCCATGACGCGGAGCGGAATTCGCCCGTCGATGAAAAGCAGCCCGAGCGCGATCACAAGCGCGCCGGCGATCTGGCGCTCGCGGATCGGCTCGTCGAGGAAAGCGATCCCGAGCGCCAGCGCCGAGACCGGGATGAGCAGTGTCACGAGCATCGCGTTGCTGGCGCCCGCCCGCCCTATGATGCGAAAGAACACCACGTAGGCCGCGGCGGTGCCGAATACGGCGAGCGCCAGGAGGGAAAGCAGCGTCGCAGTCCCCGGCATCGCGAGCGCCCACGGACGATCGACGAAGCAAGCGACGATCGCGATGATGACGCTCGAGGAAATGAGCTGGCACGTCGCGGACTTGAGCGGGGGGACACCGCCGAGGTTCCGCCTCGCCCAGAGGCCGGCGAACCCGTAGCTCGCCGCGCCGGCAAGGCATAGGAGGATGCCGACGAACTCGGCGTTCTCGAAGTTCGCGGAAAATCCCTTGAGCACCGCGACCCCGACCAAACCGAGCAGAACCCCGCAGACGCGCAGTCCCGTGAGCCGCTCCTCGGCGAACGCCGCCATCACCAACACCGTGAAGAGGGGCGTCGTCGCATTGACGATCGAGGCTAGCCCCGAGGGGATATAGGTCTGACCGGCGAAGATCAGCGAGAAGGGGAGAACATTGTTGAGCAGTCCCATACCGACGAAGGGGCGCCATCCCGAAACGCTGGTCGGCAGCCGGTGCCCGAGCAGCCAGAAGACCGGGAGCAGGGTCAGGCCGGCGAAGAAGACGCGCGCGAGCACCACGGTGAGTGGCGGCAGCTCTCGCACCGCGATCCCGGAAAAGAAGAAGGCGCCACCCCAGAGCACCGAGAGGAGGACCAGCAGCGCCCAGTCCTGTCCGTCCATCGTCCGAGCCGCCTGCATGCCGTCCCCCGAGCCCTGACCCGGCCCGACCATGTCCGCTCTACGGCACCGCCTCCACCCGATTCATGCGCGAGATGGCGACACCCCGCGAGCGCAGGGGAGACCACAGCGGCGCACTGCACTGAACGGGCCGCCCTCGGGGCAGGTTCGGAACGCATTCAAAAGAGGACTTTGTCCTTGCGAACGCAGGTAAATACGGAAACACTCGTGTCGGTCTTGGCCTTGCCATCGCATCGCAAGTCCGCCTCGCCGGAGACACGGGACACGGTCCACTCGCAGGATTCGTGGTTCACGTTTCTGAAGCGGAAGGCGACCGACCCACTCGTAACGTCGCCAGTTATGCGGCTGCCATCGTAGCGGATGCGCCCGAGCCACGGGCTGAATCCGATCACAACCGACGCGCCGAATTCCGACCTGCACTCGACGATGACCGACGGATCGACCGCCTCCCACCAGGAGTCGGGCCATTCGGTCACGAGAAGGACACAAGAGATTAAATAAAGGAAGATTATTCCGCCAACGTTCAACACCGGGCGTTCCATGAAATATCCCTCGAAACCGAAAATTACGGCCGGCGCGACCACCCCGGACCTTCGGCACCAGCATTGCGCGAACGCTGGGAATCGCACTTCGAATATATTGGGAGTATAATCGGAAATTCTATGATCAGCAAGAGTTTTCGTGTTCTTCTCCCCCTCCAACGTGAGCTGGAAATCCGCGTTCGCAACGCCTTCCTTCGCCGCTGAACGGGACACCTGAATCGAGGACGCCGGACCCGATTGACCCACAGCGCCCACCCCGTCACGGACCCCAGAGCTCGGCCCGCCGCCAGGGCGCCGGCACGATCAGCCGGCCGGTACGGCGGGGCCTCGTACCACCGCCGGGCGTCACCGACTGCCAGGCCTCGCGCCACTCATCGGGGAGCGGATAGGCAGGCTCGACGTCCTCCTCGGGGCGAAAGCCGTAGCGGCCGTAGTAGGCCGGGTCGCCGAGCACGAGGACGAGCCCCATCCCTGCGCCCGCCGCGTATCGGAACAACTCCTCGACGAGCGCCATCCCGAGGCCCTTGCGTTGCAGGGCCGGTGCCACCGCGAACGGCCCGAGCAGACCGATCGGACCGCCACCATCCGTCGCCGCGCAGCGCGAGAGCGCGACGTGCCCGACCACCGCGCCCGCGCGCCGCGCAACGAACGAGACGACATCCGCCGGAGCCTTGAGCAACTCGCGGATCAATCCGGTGAGATCCTCGTCGGGAAACGCGTCGCGGTAGAGATCGACCAGTGCCTCGGCGTCCTGTGCCTCACCCTTTGTGATCACACACCCTTCGATGTTCATCGGGCCCACCTTCGATTCGATACCGCGACCCGGCGCGCCGCGGCACCTTGCTGCATGGCAATTCGACTTGTAGAACGAACTGGCAAACATGTCGCCCGGCCGGGTGCCGCGGTGAACGCGAGGGGGAGAGCGTTATGATGGCCGGCTTGATCAGGGCGCTGTTGACGATCTTCCTGTCGTTGATCCTCGGCATCATCGCGATCGCTCTTTGCGCCTACTATTTTCCCGAGACGCTGGAGTCGATCCAAATCTGGGCGAGCTACCGCAAGGACGACATCCTCTATTCCCTCACCAACCACTTCGGCACGACGCCCCGGGTCAACGTCTGGTTGCGCTTCCTGCTGCAGGAGCAGAGCCTCGTCTTCATGGCGTTCGTCGTCGTCGCGCGTATCATCGTCTTCAGCGCGCTGACATTCGTTGGCTGGCTGTTCTCGAGTGCACTTTCGGTCGAGCAGCAATACGAAGAGAGCGAAGCCATGCGCGAGGCTCGCGAGCATCTGGCCGCCGAGCGCCGCTCGATCGCCGCCGAGCGCGAGCGCCTCGAGGCCGAGCGCAAGGAGCTCCTCGCCCAGCGTCGCGCCGATGCCGCTGGTGGAGCCGCCGCCGGCTCACTCGGCAAGCTCGGTTGACGGCATCCGAGTTTCATGAACCGCCGACGATGACCTGTGGCGGGACTAAACTTCAGTTTTTGTAAAGGCTGATCAGCAAGGATGCTGCCTCAGGCGGCAGCATTCTGTCGCCCGCAGAATAACAGCATCTGCGTGAGTGACATGCTCGACCGGAATGACCCCTCCTTCGACGACCGCCCCTATTGGCCGAGCGAGCGACGCGCGCCGGACCGAGCGCCATTGGGCAGCGCGGACCGCGGCGCTCGTCACGGGCTTGCGGGCGGTTTGGCTCTGCTCGGCAGGTTCTGGGCGAGCGAATCGACCACCAGCAACGTCTCCGGTCAGACGCCGGCGCGGCGAACAGGCGGCCCCCGTCGGAGCCGGCCGGGGCTGCGAAGGCTCGTCATCTGGACCGCCGGCTTGACCTTCACCCCGGTCGTTGCCGCGCTCGCGGTGTGCGCTGCGGTGCTCGTCACCATGCCGAAACCCTCGCTCGAACGCGCTGTCGTCGAGCGTCAGGTGGTCAAGGTGCTCGCCCGCGACGGCTCACTGCTGGCCCAACGCGGTGATGAACACCGCATCGTCCCGCTCGCGGCCATGCCCCGTCAGCTCATCCAGGCCGTCATCGCCACCGAGGATTCGCGCTTTCTCGAGCACTCCGGGGTCGACCTCGTCGGCCTCGCACGCGCCACCTTCGCCAACGTACGAGCCGGCCGCTATGTGCAGGGCGGCTCGACCATCACCCAGCAGCTGGCCAAGAACCTCTTCCTCGCCCCCGACCGCAATCTCCTGCGCAAGGCCCAGGAGCTGATGCTCGCGTTCTGGCTCGAGTGGCGGCTCGACAAGCCGCGCATCCTCGAGCTCTATCTCAACCGGGTCTACTTCGGCGGTGGCGCCCATGGCGTCGCCATGGCTGCGGACCGCTACTTCGGCAAACGCCCCGAGGAACTCGGCCTCGCCGAATGCGCCGTTTTGGCGGGTTTGCTGAAAGCCCCGACCCGCTTCGCCCCGACCGGCGACCCGCGCCGCACACTGCGCCACGCCCGTGTCGTGCTGAAACGCATGCGCGCCGAGGGCTATATCACCGCCGAAGAGGAAGCCGCCACGGCTTCGCGGCCGGTGAAGTTCAAGACGGGCCCACGCCGGCTTCGCAGTCGCGGCGCCGACTATGCCGCCGACTGGGTCCTCGACGAGCTCGACGCCTTGGTCGGCACGACCGAAGGCACGATCATCGTGCGCACGACGATCGACAGTGAACTCCAGCACCGCGCCCAGAGCATCGTGCGCCAGGCGATCGACGTAGGCGCGGTGGCTCGGGGCGCCGAACAGGCCAGCGTCGTCGTCCTCGATCACAATGGCGGGGTTCGTGTGATGGTCGGCGGGGTCTCTCACGACGAAAGTCAGTACAATCGCGCCGTTCGCGCGACACGCCAGCCCGGCTCCGCATTCAAACCGCTCGTTTATCTGGCGGCGATGGAGGCCGGTTTCACGCCGGATTCCGTTGCCTATGACGAGCCCGTCGAGGTCGACGGCTGGTCACCACGCAATGCGACGGAGCGCTATCGCGGGCGCACGACGCTGCGCGAGGCGCTCTCCCATTCCTACAACACGGTTGCGGTTCGGCTCATGATGGAGGTCGGCGCCGGTAAGGTCGCCAAGACCGCCGCGCGCCTCGGCGTGCGCACGCCAGTCCACACCAACCCCTCGCTCGCCCTCGGCACCGCCGAGGTGACACCGCTCGAGTTGACCGCCGCCTACGCGCACCTCGCCAATGGTGGCTCGACCGTCACTCCACATGCGATCCTCGATGTCCGCCGGGCCGACGGGACGGTGCTCTATGAACGCAAGAGCGCTGCGGAAACGCGCGTCGTCGAGGAGACCAGCGTCGCGGCCATGAGCGACATGCTCGCGCACACCCTGTCCAGTGGCACCGGCAAGCGCGCCGCCATTCCGCCCCACCCGGCCGCAGGCAAGACCGGCACCTCCCAGGAGTTCCGCGACGCCTGGTTCATCGGTTACACCGGCCACCTGACGGCCGGCGTCTGGGTCGGCAACGACGCCAACCGAAGCATGCAGTCGGTCTCGGGCGGCGATATTCCGGCACACATCTGGCGCGAAGTGATGCTGGCCGCGCATGAAGGGTTGCTGCCCAAACCACTCGCCGGTAGCTACGCGGCCAAGCTCATGGCGCTGCGCGAACGCCCCCGTTCACCGGACGATCCGTCCGGCAGTGTCGCGAGCATCGCCGAACTCCTGGATTTGGCCGAAAAGCCCGCCGTCGCCCCGATGGGCCTCGGTCTTGCAACCGGCGACACGCCGCCCGCCGCCAAAGGCAATCAACGGGCAGAAAGCGATCCGCTGGGTTGGCTGACGTCCCGAAACTGACACACCCGCCAAGGCGTGAGCGACAGCGGCGCCGACCGCGTAATGGCTGTGGAGACGTCAGTTTCGCCACGGATGGGGCGGCGTGAACACTCTGGACACTGTCCGATTCCGGTCCATAGGCTCGACACGGCTCGAAGGCGACCGACCAGCTGATCCGCACGGATGCGGCTGGCCAGGTCGATGGCGATGCCGGACGACCCCTCAATGGCTGGAGACATCCATGTCGCGAAAGCTTGCCGCCGAGGCATTCGGCACTTTCTGGCTCGTGTTCGGTGGTTGCGGTAGTGCGATCTTCGCCGCAGCCTATCCTGGGCTCGGCATCGGTTTCACTGGCGTTTCACTCGCGTTCGGCTTGACCGTGCTGACCATGGCCTACGCGGTCGGCCCGATTTCCGGCGGCCATTTCAACCCCGCTGTCTCGACCGGCCTCGCGGTGGCCGGGCGTTTCTCGTGGTCCGAGCTCCTGCCCTATGTTGTCGCGCAGCTCCTCGGCGCCGTGGCCGCCGCCGCGCTGCTCTATCTGATCGTTTCCGGCAAGACCGGCTTCACGGGTGTGGGTGGCTTTGCCGCCAACGGCTATGGAACCGCCTCGCCGGGCGGCTTTTCCATGGTCTCGGCATTCGTCGCCGAGGCGGTCCTCACTGCCTTCTTCCTGATCATAATCCTCGGCGCGACCGCCAAGCGCGCACCTGCCGGTTTCGCCCCGATCGCCATCGGCCTGGCGTTGACGCTCATCCACCTGATCTCGATCCCGATCACCAATACGTCGGTGAACCCGGCCCGCTCGACGAGTCAGGCGCTCTTTGCCGGCGGGGATGCCCTCGGGCAGCTCTGGTTGTTCTGGCTGGCCCCGGTCATCGGCGCCGCGATCGGCGCGCTGATCTACAACGCCCTCCTTTCCGATAACGAGCGGTAGGCGGGCGCTTCTGGAAAGCCCGGGCCGCGCATCGGGTCTCCGGTCGCGCGGACCTCGGGGCGGGTCTCGGCCCGCTCCGGCAAACCGGCACGACGTCAATCGCCGGCGCCGTCCTCGCTCTCGCAACCGATGCTGTGCAATCGCGCGCCATGCTCACGCAGCCATGCCTGAGCTTCGTCGAGTCGCGGCATGGTCATGCGCACCAGTGCCCAGAATCGCGGTCCGTGGTTCATCTCTTGGAGGTGCGCGACCTCGTGTGCCGCCACGTAGCTCAGCACGAAGCGCGGCGCGAGAATGAGCCGCCAGGAAAACGAAAGCGCCCCGCCCGACGAGCAGGACCCCCAGCGCGTGGTCTGATCGCGCACCGTGATGCGACGCGGCTGCAGCCCGAGATTTCGCGCATGAAAACCGACCGCGCGCGATACGTCTCGCCGCGCCTCCGCCTGCAACCAGTCGCGCAACCGCCGGGCCCCGCTCCTGCCGAGACCCGCGACCTCCAGCACGGGCAACCCATCGGCGATGCGCTCGTCGCCCTCGAGAGCCCTGACGACCCCACCGCCCCGCTGCGGCTCCCGGAATCGCACCACGTGCTCGACACCACGAAGCGGCACCAGCGCCCCCTCCTCGAAGGGCACACCCGGCGGCAGATCCGCCAGTCGTGATCTGAGCCACGCCAGGTTGCGCGTCACGAAGCGCCCTGCCTCCTGGCGGCCGCAAGTCGTTGGAACCGTCAGGATCACCGCCCGGCGGGTCTGTGAAACCCGCAGTGTCAAGCGTCGGGCGGCCGGGTGCCGCCGCACTTCGATGGGGCGCGAGAGGCCTTGGACCTTGATCTCGTCGTGCCCGACGACGTCTTCAGTCAGCCGCATGACCACCGTCCGAGGTTGCTGGAGAACGCCTGAACAGGATGTGCGCCCCGTGCCCGACCCGGGACGTGTGACAATGTCGGATCGACCACCCGGCAGCCAGGACATTTCGCCGAGCGATGAACGGCCCGGTGCGCCGACGAGCCCCAACGGTCCGACTGGCCTGGGCACCCGAAGCAGCGGCGCCCGAGCGAATGGTATCAGCGGCGCCGCGAGCCCGGCACCTTGCCCCCGGCCCGCTGTGCCGGTCGGGGCTTCGGCGCGCTGGAGCGCCGCACGATCTCCGGAGTGAGGCCCACGAGGTCCATGGCACCGACCCCCCAGGCCAACTCGACCGGGATCGAGCGCATTGCCGAAGGCAGGTCTCCGGTCCGGTCGTGCACCGCGCGCTCGTCGGGATGTGGCGGGCGCGTGTGCTTGAAGCGGTCGTGCTGGCGGATGAATTTGGCCATCTTCGGCAGGATGCCCTTGCGGAAGCGTGAGCCGTTGAAAATGCCATAGTGCCCGACGTCGGGCTGCTCGTAGTGCTGCTTCATCGCGGACTGGAGGCCGCTGCACAGGTCGATGGCAGCCGAACATTGCCCCCGCCCGGTGATGTCGTCCTTTTCGCCTTCGATGGTCAGAAGCGCAACCCGTTCGATCGCGCTCGGCTCGACGAGGCGGCCGCGATGGCGGAACTGACCCTTGGCCAGGGCATGGCGAACGAACACGGTCTCGATGGTCTGCAGATAGAACTCGCTCGTGAGATCCATGACGGCGAGATACTCGTCATAGAACTCCTTGTGCTTGTCGGCCGAATCGCCATCGCCACGCACGAGGTGCAGGAACAGGTCCTTGTGTGCCTTGAGATGCCGGTCGAGGTTCATGGTCATGAACCCCGAGAGCTGCAGGAAGCCCGGGTAGACGGCCCGCCCGACCCCGGCGTTCGGCCAGGGCACATAGGTGATGACGTTGCGCTTGAACCACTCGGTGCCGCGTTTTTCCGCGAGCAGGTTCACCACGGTCGGGTTGATGCGCGTGTCGATCGGCCCACCCATCAGCGTCATGCTCGACGGGATCGCAGGATCGCGATCCATCTCGAGCAACGCAACCGCGGCCAGCACCGGCACGGACGGCTGGCAGACCGCGACGACGTGCACATCGCCCTCGAAGCGACGGAAGATCTCGATCATGTAGTCGACGTAGTCGTCGAGATCGAAGGAGCCGGCACTGAGTGGCACGTTCCGCGCGTCCAGCCAGTCGGTGATGTAGACATCGTGATCGGGCAGCAGCGATTCCACCGTGCCCCGGAGCAATGTCGCGAAATGCCCCGACATGGGAGCGACCAGCAGCACCTTGGGATCGCTCGCCGCGCGCTCGGGCGCCAGGTGCCGGCGGAAGCGCACGAGCCGGCAAAACGGCTTTTCCGAGACGGTCTCCTGCGTCACCGCGATCGTTTCGCCATCGACGATCGTCTCGGCGATGCCGAAGCGCGGCTTGGCATAACGCCGCGTGGTGCGCTCGAAGACCTCGAACGCGGCCGACGCCCCGCGCCCCATGGCCGTGTGCGCGATCGGGTTGAAGGGATGGCTCAAGATCAGCCGATACGTATCGGCGGCGGCGCGGGCCGGCCTTACGGCCGCATGACCCAGCTCATACCAGGAATAGAGCATGTTCCGACTGTCCCCCTGAGGCGGTATGACACGGGGCACCACTTGCCCGCTTTTCGCAGGCTCTCGCGCAACCCCCATTGCGACGAACCAAGTGGATCCGGCCTTGTGCGCCCATTGTTGTCGAAAGTTGCGCAAAGCTCATTGAAAGTTTCCACTGATTCCCCGCCGTCTGTCCACGCCTCCCTGGTCGGGAACAAACCACGTACTTTACAGTTCCTTACCTGATCGAACCTCACTTCACCAACGTGCGCAGTCGAGCCGCCATCTCGCTTGCGCCCGTTCCGTGCGAGAAGTGTGCCGCATAGCGACCGTCCTTGTCCATAAGGTAAGCGATCGACGAATGGTCCATGGTGTACGCGCCGGCAGACGACGGATCGTCGACGCGCGCCGCATAGACCTTGTAGGCCTTGGTCGTGGCTTTGATCTGCTCGGGGGTGCCGGTCAGACCCACGAGACGGGGGTGGAAGAGCGAGACATAGTCGGCGAGTTGCTCGGCCGTGTCGCGCTCCGGATCGACCGTTATGAACCAGGGCGTCACCTTCTCGCCGGCCGGACCCGCCTCGTCGAGCGCCGCGGCAATCGTCTGCAGTCCCGACGGGCAGACGTCGGGACAATGGGTGAAGCCGAAATAGATGAGGGTATACCGACCGACGAGGTCGCGCTCGCTCACCTGCCGGCCATCGTGGGCGGTGAGCGTGAACGGCCCGCCGACCAGTGCCGTCCCGACGCTGACCTGCCCACCCGACCGCGCGGCGGGATGGAACACGGACGGGCCGAACTGCCAGAGGGCGACCGCCGCGCCGAGCGCGAACGCCGCGATCGTGATGGCGATGCCGATGCCACGTCCGATCATGCTTGACTGTCCCTTCGCTCTGGCTCGCAACCGCGCCGTCTTCGCTCGCTTCACCAGGTGTTGCCCTGTTCGCAGGCCGCCAGCGGATCGGCGAGCCCACTCAGCCGGGCCGCTGCCGCCCGCGCGAAACGGATCAGCACGGCCTTGCGCCTTGCAGGGGATATCGGCTCGGCTGGTGCCGGGCGCAACTCCTCGGCGCCATACCGGTCGGCGACGATGAGACCGACCCCGTCCGGCAGAACAGCGAGCGGGAAGTCCGGGCCGACGGCGAATGCGAATTGGTCGCAATGTTCGAGGTAGTCGGGCCATTTGCCATCGGCCTGGTAGTCCGCGAGGCTCGACTTGATCTCGATGATCCAGATTTCCCCGCGTTGGGAGAGTGCAACGAGGTCGGCCCGCCGCCCGTCGGCCAGAACCAGCTCGGCCACCGCCTCGTAGCCCCGCTGACGCAAGAGCCGAACCGTCCCGCGCGCGATCTCGAGGGCGCGTGGCGACTGTCGTCCGTCCACGGGCACCACCGGCAACCCCGCGCCGGCTTCGTTGGCGGGCGTGGCGGCTCGATTGATCGCTGGATCGTCGCTCATGGCCCCCCCTCCTTCACTCGGCTGGCCTTCTCGTCGACACGCCCCTCGACTAGTCTACCGATGCCCGAGGCCCCGTGGCGGGTCGATTGCAGGAGTTGGTGCCGATGTTCTTCAAGCGTCCGACGAGCGGACCCACCGAGGTGACCACGCCCGGAGCCCCTTCGACAAGACCTTCGGGTCCGACCGCCGATCGCACCCGCCTCGATGCAGCCGACCTTCGCCTCACGGTCGATCCGGCGACACTGGGCGTGCTGAGTAGCGCGGAACTCGAACCCGCCACCGGTCTCATCGGCCAGCAGCGGGCCTTGAAGGCGATCGAACTCGCCGCCAGCATTCGCCAGCGCGATTTCCACCTCTTCGTCATGGGTCCCTCCGCCACCGGCAAGCGCACGGCCGTCAAGGAGTATCTCGCCAGGAAGGCGGCCAGCGAGCCGGTGCCCCCGAGCTGGGTCTACGTCAACAACTTCGACGACCCTTCCGCCCCCCGCGCACTCTCCCTGCCGCCGGGCCGTTGCGAGATGCTGGCGAACGGCATGCTCGCCGCGATCGCCGAGTTGCGCACGTCGCTTCCCGCGCTCTTCGAGAGCGACGACTACCAGAGCCGGCACCGCGCCCTGACCGAAGCGATCCGTTCACGCCAGGAGCAGGCCTTCGAGGCCCTGACCGAACGCGCCCGGTCCCAGAGCATCGCCGTGGTCCAGACGCCGACCGGTATCGCCATGGCACCCCTCTCCGACGGCAAGGTGATGAAGCCCGAAGACTTCCAGTCCCTCCCGGATGCCGAACGCAAGGCCTTCGAAGCCCGCGTCGAGCAGCTCCAGTCCGAACTCGGCGAGATCATCCAGCAGGCCCCACGCGTCCAGAAGGAGATGCGTGCCCGCCTCCAGGAACTCAACGAGGAGGTCGCCTCGCTCGCCATCCATCAGGCCCTCGATGACGTCGTGGCGGCCTTCTCCGATCTTCCGGATGTGCTCACCTACCTCGAGGCCGCGCGGCGCGATCTCGTTCGCAACGTCGGCCTCTTCATCATTCCCGGCGAAGAAGAGGACGGTGCCCTCGTCGCCCAGTCGGTCGACGTCTCGCGCGACGACCGTTTCCGACGCTATCGTGTGAACGTCATCGTCTCGCGCAATCCGTCCGACAAGGGCGCCCCGATCGTCGACGACCTCAACGTCGGCCACGGCCATCTCGTCGGCCGCGTCGAGTTCATTGCCCGCATGGGCGCGCTGATCACGGATTTCCTCCTCATCCGTCCCGGCAGCCTGCACCGCGCCAACGGTGGCTATCTCCTCCTCGATGCGGCCAAGCTGCTGACGACGCCTTTTGCCTACGAAAGCCTGAAGCGCGCCCTGCGCCGCCGCGAGATCCGCATCGAATCGCCGAACGAAGGCCAGGCCCCGACCTCCACCCAGACCCTCGAGCCCGACCCCATCCCGCTCGACGTCAAGGTGGTGCTCGTCGGTGACCGCCAGATCTACTACGCCCTCAACGACCTCGATCCGGATTTCCCTGGCCTCTTCAAGGTGCAGGCCGACTTCGACGATTCCATCGATCGCACCGACGGGAGCCTTCGCGAATACGCCCGCATCATCGCCTCGATCGTGCGCACCCACGAGCTACGCCACGTCGAGGCGGCCGGCATGGCGCGCCTCATCGAGCGCTCCGCGCGCATGGCCGACGACAACCGCAAGCTCTCCCTCCAGGTCGGCCGCCTCGCCGATATCCTCCGCGAGGCGGACTATTATGCGATGCGTGCCGGCCGCGAGCTGATCACCGAGGGCGATGTCGTACTCGCCGTCAGCGAACAGGAGCACCGCGCCGACCGCATCCGCGAGCGCTCCGAGGAGATGGTGCGCCGCGACATCGTGATGATCGACACGGATGGCGCCAGGATCGGCCAGGTCAACGGCCTCAGCGTCCTCTCGTTCGGCAACATTTCGTTCGGCAAGCCGACCCGGATCACGGCGAGCGTCAGGCTCGGCTCGGGCCGCGTCACCGATATCGAGCGCGAGGCCCTGCTCGGCGGCCCGCTCCACTCCAAGGGCGTCATGATCCTGTGGGGCGTGCTCGCGAGCCGCTATGCCATCGACGTACCGCTCTCGATCGCAGCGAGCCTGGTCTTCGAGCAGTCGTACGGCGGCGTCGACGGCGACAGCGCCTCCTCGACCGAACTCTATGCCCTCATCTCTGCGCTGGCCGAGGTGCCCCTGCGTCAGTCGATCGCTGTCACCGGTTCCGTCAACCAGCTCGGCGAAGTGCAGGCGATCGGTGGCGCCAACGAGAAAATCGAGGGCTTCTTCGACATCTGCCGGGCTCGCGGTCTCACCGGCGCCCAAGGTGTCATGATCCCCCGCGCCAACATCCAGCACCTCATGCTGCGCCAGGATATCGTCGCTGCCGCCAACGCCGGCCAGTTCTCGATCTATGCCGTCTCCAGCATCGACGAGGGGATCGAGATTCTCACCGGCCTGCCCGCCGGCGAGCGCGGCGAAGACGGCCGCTTTCCGAGGGACAGCGTGAATTATCGTGTCGAACGCAAATTACGGCTGTTCGCCAAGCTGCGCAGGGAGTTCAATCTGAAGGACGGTCCAGAGGAGGCGATGTCGACATCATGAGCCAGCAGCCCACCGGAGCGACCCATCGGCGCATCGTCATCGAGGCCCGTGGCGCGGCCGTCAGCCGGACGCTCGTTGCAGCCGTCGCCGGGTTGGCGGATGCCATCGGTGCGCGCATTGAGCAGCGGCTCGACGACGACGGAACTCTGGCGGCACTCGCTGCGCTCGACTGTTGCCGGGAGGTCCGACGCCTATCGGGCATCGCCACCGCACTTGCCCCCCACGAGATCGAAGGCACCGTGCACCATACCCTGCGCGGCGTCGACCGCCATCTTGCGCGGCGCCACGGCGCCGCGCCGCACGGCCCTTCGAGCCACCGGTATGCGGCCGTCGACACGCCGTCCGGGCAAGCCGATCCGGGTGGCACAGGGCTCCACAACATCCTCGCCCTCGCCGAGACCGTGCAACGCTCGAGCCTCGAGCGGATCCGCAGCGCACTGGCTAGGACCACAGAAGCCCCGGACGCCTTGCTCATCGCCGGACCGGATGCCTCGACGCGTGGCGAGAGCATCGTCATGGCCCTCGAGGACGAACGCGACCTGCCGGCACTCCTCCCACTCCTCCTCAAAATCTCCGCCACCGAACGAAGGCGCGCGCTCATCCTCGTCATCGGCAATGATCGCGAGGCTATCGCCCGTCTCGCCGGTTCGCTCGCCGAGCAGCTCGCCTCCATGGCAAGCCCGCCGCGGCTTGTGCTTGCGCCGCCTGCCTTCGGCGAACCGACGGTCGTTGCAACGGCCACCCGCAAACTCGCCGCGAGCCTTTTGATCGGCCGGGCCGCAGGCCTGATGTCACACGAGGACGGCGACCTGACCCGCCTGCTGACCGCGCTCGACTGCCCGGTGCTGCTGCTTGTCTGACCTCGCGCCGCCGGGACACTGCCGATGACGAAAAAAGGCCCGGCACGTTGCGCGCGCCGGGCCTTTTCGTCGATGGAACACTGGAGCCGAGGCGGAACCGCCCCGTCGTCAGACCGGCTTGTCGCCGATGGTCTCGTGCACGTAGGCCGGCAGCGCGAACGCCGCCACATGCACCTGCGGAGTATAATACCGCGTAACGATCCCGAGCGGCGAGAAGCGGCCTTCGACCTCCTCCACCTTCAGCGACCTGAGGCGCACATCGTCCGTCGCCCACCCGTAGCTCATCGCTCCCCCGACATAGGTCGGCGTCACGCCGAGATAGAGGCTGCCATCGGCAAATAGGCCGCGGAAGTGACCGACCGAAGCCTTGAGCGTCTTGCCCTGCATGAACGCAACGCCGTTCTGCGTCACGAGTACGCCTCCGGGCGTCAGGCAACGTTTGCAGCTCTGGTAGAACTCGCGCGTGAACAGCACCGCTCCTGGTCCGACGGGATCGGTCGAATCGACCAGGATCGCATCGAACCGTTCGTTCGTTTCGGCAACGAACCGGACACCGTCCGCGATCACCACCTCGGCGCGCGGATCGTCGAAGGCTCCCCCGGCGACGCCGGGAAAGAATTCGAGCGACATGTCGATCACGCCACGGTCGATCTCGCAGAGCACGACACGTTCGACACCCGGATGCCGCAACACCTCGCGCATCACGCCGCCATCGCCACCGCCGACGATGAGCACGCGCCGAACTCGCCCGTGGGCGACGATCGGCACGTGCGCCATCATCTCATGGTAGACGAATTCATCCGCCGTGGTCAGCTGCGCGATCGAATCGAGCATCATCACACGGCCGAACTTGGCGTTCTCGAAGATGACGAGATGCTGGTGCTCGGTGTGGCTCTCGTGGATCAGGCGATCAACGCGATAGCGGGAGCCCCAACCGTCGTGCAGGTCTTCCTCGATCCATCGTTCCACAGATTTCCCTCCTCACCACGCATGTGCTCCTTCACCACCACCCGACCGGGTTGGAAATGGCGTTGGAGAACGCCGACGGCCTCGTGTGGGCGCGCTGCACCGCACATGAAAACGTCGAACGCCGCATAACCCACCTCCGGCCAGCTGTGGACCGAGATGTGCGACTCCGACAACACGGCGACGCCCGAGACGCCACCGTTCGGCTCGAAGTGATGGAGGTTGATGTGGAGCAACGTCGCCCCTGCGGCCGTCACGCATTCGCGCAGCGCCCGCTCCATGAGGTCGACGTCGTCGAGCTTTTCCGCCTCGTACAGATCGATCAGCAGATGCGTTCCTGCGAAACGCACGCCGTTCCGTTCGATGAAAAAGTCCTTACGCTGCTCCTCGTGAGGTGCGGCGCGGTGATCGTGTTCTTCCGTTTGGGCGGTGCTTGAACTGGATGCCAAGTCCATCCCCAATTGGAAGAGGGCGACATGGTTTGCCATATGGCGTCCTCCCCAACCAGCAGATGACCCAGACCCTGGGTGCTAAGGAGCGGCGGATTACTCTGTGTCGGTGACATACGCAAGAAGAATCTATGTCGCTTGCATGAAATCCCGACCGGCAGCACCCTTCCGCGCCGATTCTCGATAAGTCGTTGATCCTTTCCCGATCTCTCCGACTTGCCTTGCCAACGCAGCAGTCGCTTGACGCCGGCCGGACGCAGATGGTGCCGGCAGCCCGGCAATTCAAGGGCATCGGCTTGATCCAGCAGCGCATTTTTCGCCTGCGGGCGTACTCGCCGGACTTTCTCGCCTACTGCGAACCGAGCAGCCCGCGCAGCAGACGGCCGGCATCGCCGCCCTTGCGCAATTCCTCGATGCCCCTGCGCACCTCGTCACGATTGGCGAGGTTGCCGGTCAGCCCTTCGACGGCGCGAACGGCCCCTTCCGGGTCGGCGAGCAGGCCCGAGAGGTCCGGAACGTAGTTCGGACGGTCCCACGGTCCCTGGACCCGCACCGGGATTTCAATCCCCTTTGCGGCGCCGCCACCCTGCCCCTGGAGGCTCGCGACCAGCCGCGGACGCACGAGATAGTCGAGCGTGCGCTTCGGCAGGGAAATCGTGCCAGCCCCATCGACGCGCACCAGCGGCCCCACCAGGTTGAGGTCGTCGTTGGTCAACACGCCGGCGGCGGCGACGAACGTGGCATCGAGCGCGGTGAAATCGGTACGCTCGTCGTCGCCCTGCGCGATGTCGCCGATCCTGCCCTGCTGCAGGTTCCGCAGCGCCTTGGCGACATTGACGCCGACGATCGCCCCATCGGAGAGTTCGATGCGGATAGGCCCGGTGAGCGAGGCGACCATCGCATGCTCACTGGCGCCCTTGGCCGCGAGATCGAGAACGACGCGTCCGCGCGCATCGACCCGCTGGAATTCCGCCAGGTCGCGCAGCAGCCCCAGCATCTGGACGCCGGTCAACTCGAGCTTGGCAGCGAACTGAGGCACATTGCGCCGCGCATCGACGCCGACCGTGCCCTTGCCCCGCCCGCCGTAGAGGGCGACGTCCTCGATCACCGTCTCGAGCTGTCCCCCTTTGAGCTGCGCCGACAATTGTGCCGGCCCGACCACGAGGTTGGCGACCCTGAGTTCGTCGGCCCGAACCCGGGCCCTGACGGCGACCAGTCTCATGGTGCCGAGATCGATCGCCTCTCGGCTCCAGCCGTTCGCCCCGACGGCGCTCGGTTTTGCGCTCTGGGAGACGCCTCCGGCAACGAATTGCTTGGCGCCGCTTCCCGTTCCGAGCTGGCGCAGGAGATCGCCGATACCGTCGCCGCTGCCGGACGCTCCGCCGCCGGCCCCGCCATCCGACGCCCCGCTCGCCGGTTGCGCTGTCGACGTACCGGCCGACCCACCGCGAAAACTGTCGAGGTCCAGCAATGCGAACCGCAACTCGGTCTCGATCGCCGGCACCTTGCCGACGAGATTGGCGACGATCGTGCCCTCGCCCCGATTGGGACCGGCCTCGAACGTGGCACTGCGCAGTGTCACGCGGTCACCGTTCACTTGCAGTCTGCCGCTGATCCGCCCGGCGCCGAACCCGGGCGCGTCCGCGAGCGCCACGTCGACCCATCGCCCGAGTTCCCCGAGGGAAACCGCCTGCAACGCGAGCTGACCGTCGAGGGTCAGCCGTGCCGCCTGCCTGATTTGCCCCTCATAGAGCGCCGCCACCGGCCGCGCGCGCATCTCCGCGCGAAGCTTCGTTGCCTGCCCCTCGATGAGATCGGCGAGCGATGCGATCTCCAGCTCGAACGGCACGTTCTCGCCGCGCCAGCGCGCTTTGCCCTCCGCCCCGAGCGGACCATCGATACGCGCCAGACTGAGGGCGACGTCGATGTCGTCGAGCCGCTGGGTCGAACCATCGGCTTCGTTGGAATAGACCAGCGAACCGCCGACGATCTGCACGTCACCGAGGCTGAGGCCGCGCAACTGGCCGCCGAGCGCTCCACCCGAATTCCCGGCCCCGCCCGCATCGTTCGCCGTTCCGGCCGCCCGCTGCGCCTGCGCGAGGCGCTCGAAGGCTTCGGGCGGCACGTCGGAGGCGACGGCCCCCTGTGCGGTCCGCAGGCCCGCCCCGAGCCCCGCTTGCCGATCGAGAGCGGCGAACCGGACCGACCGATCCGCATCGGAGCCCCGTGCGAACGTCCAGTTGTTGCGCCCGTCGGACGTCGCCCTGAGCGCGAACCGGGGTTTGACCAGCACGAACCGCTCGACACGGACCTCGCGCTGGAGGAGCGGCATCACGGGCACCTGCAATCGCAGCTGCTCCATTTCCACGAACGGTTCACCACCCATCTGCGGCGGGTTGGCGAGCGCCACGTCATCGAGCGTGACGGCGAGGTTCGGATAGAGCGACAGCGACACCGGGCCACCGATCGACAGCTCGCGCCCGGTCTGCTGGCGTACCATGGCGATCGCCTGCTCGCGGATGAGGCCCGTCGGCGCGGCAACGACGAGGAAAGTGATCGCCGCCACGGCGACACAGGCCAAGCCGAGCAGCGTGTAAAGGATCAAGCGCATGGCGGTTCGTCCCCATTGCTCGCGATCGAGGCCAAGCTGCGCCCCCACGGCGCAACGTGACCCATGTCGATCCCGTGTTTAGCTGGCCACGCCGTGGTTTACACGTGACAATCTGGCGGGTGTTGATGTCACGAGCGTGTCACGCGGCCAGCGGACCACTTCAGAGCGACCCATCGTCCCCATCGATCGCGAGGACATGACCGACGAGATGGAGTGAGCCGCATATGAGCAGCCGCACCTCGCCATCGCCGGCCGCGACGCTCGAGGCGAGCGCGTGGCAGAGATCGCGTGCGACACGCGCATCGAGCCCGATGCCCGTCGCCGCCGCCGCGATCCGTTCGGGCGGCAGGCCAGGCGCCGTCGCATGCGCGAGGCGCTCCGGCGGCACCGGCAAGGCGACGACCAGCGAAGCAATGCCAGCGAATGGCTCGAGGAAGCTCTCGGGATCCTTGCTCGCGAGCATGGCGATGCAGATGTGCAGCGGCTTGGGCGAACGCTCCTCGAGATCACCCATCGTCGAGGCCACGGCCGCCGCCGCCGCCGCGTTGTGACTGCCATCCACCCAGACTTCATAGCCTTCCGGCAGCAGCCCGTTGACGAGCCCGTCCAATCTCTGGAGCCGGCCTGGCCAGCGCACATTGCGCAGCCCGGCGGCGATCGCCTCCCGCGTCACGCCTGTGAGGCCGAACTCGAGCACCGCCGCGATCGCCGTCCCGGCATTCTCGACCTGGTGGCGCCCGAGCAATTGCGGCGCCGGCAGATCGACGAGCTGCGTTTCGGACTGAAAGACGAGCCGGCCGTGCTCGAAATAGGCGCGAAAGTCCTCGCCTGCCGACAGCATCCTGGAGCCCGCTCGCCGGCAGGCCCGCGCGAGCACCGCCCGCGCCGCATCGCTCTGCGGGCCGACGATGCAGGTCGCACCGCGCTTGATGATGCCCGCCTTCTCGGCCGCGATCGCTTCGACCGTATCGCCGAGCAATTCGGCATGATCGAGCGAGATCGGAGTGATCACCGTCAGCCTCGGCATCACCACGTTCGTGGCATCGAGCCGCCCACCGAGCCCGGTCTCGAGCAGTACGACGTCGGCCGGGATTTCGGCGAATGCCACGAAGGCCGCGGCCGTCTCGGCCTCGAAGCGGGTGAGTGGAACCCCGTCCGCCGCAGCCTCGACGCGCGCGAGGCACGCTGAAAGGTGCGCCTCCGAGATCACCATGCCGGCGAGCACGATCTGATCGTGTAGTGTCGTGAGCGTCGGTGATGTGTAGACGTGCACGCGCGCGCCGCCGGCCTCGAACATGGCGCGCATCAGCGCGATGACGGAGCCTTTTCCGTTCGTGCCGGCCACATGGATGATCGGCGCGAGTTCGCGGTGTGGACTGCCGAGCCGCTCGAGCACCGCTTCGATGCGCTCGAGCGAGAGATCGATGCCCGGTCTGCCGCGCGCGACGATTCGATCGAGGATCATGCTCGAGGATGGCATGTGGCGCTCAACTCCGACCGGTGCTTCCGGCCCCCGCCATCGCGGCCCGGCCGGATGCGGCAGAACGGTTGGAACCAGGTCATCGACGTGAATTGATCACCGGCGCAGAACCGTCGCCGGTCGACAATGGAACGGGAGGGGCAGCTCAGTTCTTCGTGGCCCCCGGCACGGGCTTGCCACCTGCCCCTTCGCCACGCCCGACGGACGCCGATGGTCGCACGTCGGCGACCGCCTCGTCCGAGACCACGATCTCGATCTCCTCGAGGGCTTCGATGTGCCCGTTCGGAGCCTTACCGTTTATGGTGCCCGCGCCATGATGGCCGCTGCCGTTGACATGCACCGGCAGATTGCGGTCGTCGCCTGCCTGTCCGGTATCGCCCGCCGTCAGCACCTCGCCCTTCTGCGCCGTCTCGGCCGCGGCGACGTGCGCCGGCGCACGCATCAGCAGCCGGCAGACCCGACTGAGCGTTTCGCGCAGTTCATGGCGGTGAACGACCATGTCGATCATGCCGTGCTCGAGCAGGAACTCGGCGCGCTGGAAACCCTCGGGCAATTGCTCGCGGATGGTCTGCTCGATGACGCGCGGTCCGGCAAAGCCGATCAGCGCACCCGGCTCGGCAATATGGACATCGCCCAGCATCGCGTAGGAAGCCGTCACCCCGCCCGTCGTTGGATGGGTCAGCACGACCACATAGGGCAGCTTGGCGCGCCGCAGCGCCTGCACGGCGACCGTGGTTCGCGGCATCTGCATGAGCGAGAGCACGCCCTCCTGCATGCGCGCTCCGCCCGAGGCGGCGAACATGATGAACGGCGACTTCAGTTCGACGGCCTTGAGCATGCCGGCAACGACGGCCTCGCCCGCCGCCATGCCCAGCGATCCGCCCATGAATTTGAAGTCCTGCACCGCCGCGACCACGGGCAGCGCATCGAGCGTACCCTTTCCGACGAGCACCGCGTCCTTGAGGCTGGTTGCCTCGCGCGCTGCCTTGATGCGGTCCGTGTAGCGCCGCTCGTCGCGGAACTTGAGGGGATCGACGGGTACGTCCGGCACCTCGATGACGTCGTAAGTGCCACCATCGAACAGCGACGCGAGGCGCGTCCCCGCCGTCATGTGCATGTGGTAGTTGGAGCCGGGGATGACGAACTGGTTGTCCTCGAGGTCCTTGTAGAAGACCATCTGCCCGGTTTCGGGGCACTTGACCCAGCGGTCCTCGGGGATGTCGCGCTTGCGCCAGATCCCCTGGATTTTCGGGCGAACGACGTTGTTGATCCAGTTCACGTCACACGAGCCTTGTGCCAATAGCGCCGACGTTGTGCCGGCGCACCCGGCGCCGCCGCCGGAAAGGGACGATCCCCTATCATAGGACGCGCGCACTGCCTGGGGCGAGGCGCGCTGCAACCCTCCGTTTGCGGCGAAACGTAGGCTCTGGCGCGGGCAACCGCAAGCCCGGCGCAGGAAAACCCCGCTCGTCCACAGGCCCCGGCGGCCGCGCTGCCACCGCCCCCCTCAAGCCGAGCGCAGCGGTCTGGCGAGCGCCCCGACCAGAGCGAGCACCTTCTCGACGGTTCCGGCTCGCACGCGGCCCGCTTCATCGAGGTTGTCGGCGATGATGTTGACCAGCGCCGAACCGACCACCACGCCGTCCGCGACCGCCCCGATGGCAGCCGCCTGCTCGGGCGTCTTGACGCCGAAGCCGACCGCGACGGGCAACGGCGTTGCCGCCTTGATGCGCGCGACCTGCGCTCCGACCTTGGCCGGGTCCGGCGCGGCCGTGCCGGTGATGCCCATGATCGAGACGTAATAGACGAAACCCGAAGTATTGTTCAGCACCTTCGGCAGCCGCTTGGCATCCGTCGTCGGCGTCGCGAGCCGGATGAAGTTGAGCCCCCGGGCGAGCGCTGGCAGGCAGAGTTCCTCATCCGTCTCCGGCGGCAGGTCGACGACGATGAGACCGTCGACGCCAGCCGCCACCGCCCGCTCGAGGAAGACGTCGACGCCCATCCGGTAGATCGGGTTGTAATAGCCCATGAGCACGATGGGCGTTTCGGAATCGCGCGCGCGGAACCGCCCCACCATGTCGAGCGTCTTGACGAGCGTCTGGCCGCCCTTGAGCGCCCGAAGGGATGAGGCCTGGATCGCCGGCCCGTCCGCCATCGGATCGGAGAACGGCATGCCGAGTTCGATGACGTCGGCTCCGGCACCAGCGAGCCCCGCAAGGATGGCCTCTGACGTCGCGAGATCGGGATCACCGGCGGTGACGAACGTGACGAGAGCCGGCCGCCCCTTGGCCTTCAGCTCCCTGAACCGGCGATCGATGCGTGTTTCGCCGCCGCCTGCGCCGTCCGACCCGTCCGCCATATCGTCATCGACCCCGGTATGAGTGCCCATCCGCCAGACGGCAGCCCCGCACGGGACCGCGCAACCGCACCTCCCGCCCATCGCCGAGGCCTAGCGCGAACCCCGCGAGCTTGCAAGCAGACCGCCGGCTGATCCGAATGCGGGCTGGCGTGCTCTTCCGGGGCGGCGCGAAACCACGCCCTCACCAACCGCGTGCGATTCCCGGACCAAGGTCGCCGGCCGGCCTCTCGCCGTTTCAGCCGAAGACCGACAACACGATGGAATTGAAAGGGAAATGAGACCGATGACCATCCGCAATCGACTGACATTCGTCGCCGGCGTCGCCATCGCCACCGCCATGGGCTCGGCGAGCCTTGCGGGTTCGGCCGAGGCGTTCTATGCCTGTGCCGCCTACGCCGACAGCGCCGTGCAGCAGAACCAGCGAAACGAGCGGCTCGGCTGCGGTTACCACGGCATCCGCTGGCACAACTGGCACGAAGGCCACGCGTCCTGGTGACGGTCCGTCAACTGGTCGATCGCCCGCGCCGAGATGCAGCGCCGCGAACTGAAGCTCGCCCAGTGCCGCTTCAATTGATGGCGTAGGGCGATCCGAGGCGAAACAAGGAAACCGGAGCCGGAACCCCGCCTCGGCTCCTACATGCCCCCGACCCCACCTACATCGCCCGCCCGAGGTGCTCGGCGACGGCGAAGATGTCCTTGTCGCCGCGCCACCTACGAAGCGAGGGGCGGCCCGAATCATCAATAGTCACAATATCTTCGCCCCTCGTGAGTAATGAGGTAGGCTCCATCACCAATTCGCTCAATAAAGCCGCGTTGAACATAGTGGTGTAGCTGGGCCCTCACAGAAGATCGCGATACTTCCAGCCCGTTTTCATGCGCAAAAGCAAGAATATCATCCACGGATACTGGTTGGGGCGATCGGAGGACGATAAAATTTAGAACCGAAGCCCACTTCTCCGACATTCCCCTGACTTTGTTTTCGAAGGGAAGGGGAATCTGTGCCGCCTCAGATTGCGCCACTGCGAGGCGTTCACGCAATTCGACTAGCTCAGCTCTGATCTTTGAAGCCTCGTCGATGGCGCGCTGCAGCCGCAACTCCGTGTTGTGGATCAGCCGCAGAAGTCTCTGTTCTCTCTTGGACTGCATAACAAACGCAAATTTTACGGCTCCGCAGATTTCGCGGAGCTTGCGCACCGAGGATACGCGGTGTAACCTTACCATTGGGCTAACGAAGAAGGGCTGCACGTTGCCGCGTGCAGCCCCTCAATTGGCCCAAGCGGAGAAGGCCCGCCTCAGCTCTTACAAAACGAATCATATCAAGTTTTGATTCGGGGGTCGAGACCTTCTCCATCATCTCAACTCCTTGATGGAGAACCAACAATGAACTACTTGCTTTCTGCTCGGCTGCCCCTCGGCACGCGCCGGAGGACGGGAGAGGTCTGCCCAGAGAGTGGCGTGTGGCGCTCTGATGACTCTCCCAGCACGACTGCCCCCATTGCGAAGGGCAATAGGATGCCGCCCCATAATAACAGGGCGGTCTTCTGGATCCTGATCCAACACGCGTGACATGGCGGGGGCGGAGCACAATTGCTTCGCCCCCCGCCTACATCGCCCGCCCGAGGTGCTCGGCGACGGCGAAGATGTCCTTGTCGCCGCGCCCGCAGAGGTTCATGACGAGCAGCTTGTCGGGGCTGAGTGTCGGGGCGAGCTTTTTCACGTAGGCGAGCGCGTGGGAAGGCTCCAGCGCCGGGATGATCCCCTCCGTGCGGCAGCAGAGTTCGAAGGCATCGAGTGCCTCCTTGTCGGTGATCGAGACGTAGGAAACGCGCCCCGTGTCCTTCAGCCAGGAATGCTCGGGCCCGATCCCCGGATAGTCGAGCCCGGCCGAGATCGAATAGCCATCCTTGATCTGCCCGTCGGCATCCTGCAGCAGATAGGTGCGGTTGCCATGCAGCACGCCCGGCTCGCCACCGTTGAGCGAGGCGCAGTGCTCGCCGGTCTCGATCCCCTTGCCCGCCGCCTCGACGCCGTAGATCGCAACCGAGGCGTCGTCCAGGAAGGGATGGAAAAGGCCGATCGCGTTCGAGCCGCCGCCGATGCAGGCAACGAGTGCGTCCGGCAAGCGCCCCTCGCGCTCCAGCATCTGCTCGCGCGTCTCCTTGCCGATCACCGACTGGAAATCGCGCACCATCGCCGGATAGGGGTGCGGTCCCGCCGCCGTGCCGATGATGTAGAAGGTGCTCTCGACGTTGGCGACCCAGTCGCGCAGCGCCTCGTTCATGGCATCCTTGAGCGTGCCCGTGCCGGCCGTCACCGGCTTGACCTCGGCGCCGAGCAGCTTAATGCGGAAAACGTTCGGTTTCTGGCGCTCGATGTCGTGCGCGCCCATGTAGACGACGCAGGGCAGCTTGAAACGCGCCGCCACCGTCGCGACGGCGACGCCATGCTGGCCGGCCCCGGTTTCCGCGATGATCCGCTTCTTTCCCATCCGCCGGGCGAGCTGGATCTGGCCGAGGCAGTTGTTGATCTTGTGGCTGCCCGTGTGATTGAGCTCGTCGCGCTTGAAGTAGACTTTCGCCCCGCCCAGTTCCTCGGTCAGGCCCTCTGCGAAATAGAGCGGGCTCGGCCGCCCGCCGTAGTGGGTCATGAGGTCGGCGAGTTCGCGTTGGAAGACCTCGTCGCCCTTGGCCGCCTCGTAGGCCTCCTCGAGCTCGAGGATCAGCGGCATCAGGGTCTCGGCGACGAAACGCCCGCCGTAGATGCCGAAATGGCCGCGCTCGTCCGGCCCCGTGCGGAAACTGTTGGGCTGCTGCTGGGAGAGCGGATTGGCCATGGCTGGCTCCTTTAGGTGCGCGGCGTGTTGGCGCTGGCGGCGACGGTGGTCCGGCCGCTCGCCTCGAAGGCCCGTACGGCGGAAATGAAGGCGCGGATGCGCTCGGGGTCTTTTCGCCCGGGCGCGCTCTCGACGCCAGAGGAAACGTCGACACCCGGCGCCCCGGTGAGGGCGAGCGCGGTGGCGACATTGTCGGCATGGAGTCCGCCCGACAGCAGATAGCGCTCGCCAGCCGCAAGACCGGCCAGAACCCGCCAGTCGAACGACAGGCCGTTGCCGCCGGGCAGGTCCGCGCCGATCTCCGGCGCCGGCTTGGCATCGTACAGCATGAGGTCGGCGACGCCGGAATAGACCGCCGCTCTTTCGAGGTCGGCGCCCGATGCGATCCCCGCCGCCTTGATGATGCCGCAGCCTGTCCGCGCCTTGAGTTCGGCGACGCGAGCGACACTCTCGCTGCCATGCAATTGCAGGTCGTCGGGCGCCACGCTTGTCACGATCGCCTCGATCAATTCGTCATCCGCATCGACCGAGACGGCGACGATCCGCACCCGCCCGCCTGCGATCCGCCGCGCCTGGCGCGCAAGCTCGCCCGCCCTCTCGAGCGAGACGTTGCGCGGGCTACGCGGATAGAACAGCAGCCCGATCCGGTCCGCCCCGGCCGCTGTGGCGGTGGCGATGCTCGCCTCGTCATTCAATCCGCAGATCTTGATCTCGACCAAGATGCCCTCGAACGGCTGTGGCAGGGCCTCGCGCCCGCGCCGATCATCTCTCTCGGCCCTGGCCCCGGTTGCCTGCTGGACGCGTCAATTCAGGCCGTACGCCCCGGTTCCGGCAGGCCCAGTCGCGAGCCGACCTCCTTCTCGCGCAGCAAGCGGTCCGCCTCCGTCTTCCAGCGGTAGGCCTCGCGCGTGCGCTCGCGCGCCATGGAGCGCCATTTGCCCTGACTGATCCAGCTGGCGACACCGCCGAGCACCAACCCGAGGAACAGACCGGCGAAGATGAAGGCATAGAGCGGCGCGGGAATGGACAGCGCCGGCGCGGAGGGGCGGAACGGGTCGAGGATCAGCTCGACCTCGTGGCGGTTGGCGACGGCCAGCACCACCACCAGCGCACCGATTGGAATGACGATTAAGAGCCAGAAGAGCACACGCAGCATGGCCCGAGCCTTCCTTCAGTTGGACATCGACGTTGCGGCAGCTGCAGGTCGCACCCGAAGCGTTCCGCCCCGGGCCGCGCTGCCACGGATATGGTCTTGGTTCTGGCGCCGCATGCGACGCGACGCAAGCCCCTGGCGCCGGCCAACGGTCATCGAGGTTGCTGGCGACGTCCCGGCGGCGGCACCGGCGAGGGACGGCGCTCGGACAACTGCGGCAAGAGCCCATCCGCCCACTGGCGCGGTTGACCCATGAAAGCAGAGGCCGCCACCCGGTGCCCACCGGATGACGGCCTCGTTCACTCGGCTGGACCCTGAGGGGGGCTCAGCTCTCCGAAGGCTTGGACCGGCGCACCGCGCTCGTCACCGAGGCGGCAGCGGCCTTTGCAGGAGCCTTCGACGGCTTCTTGGCGGCTGCCCGGCCGGTTGCGGCTGCGGCAGGCTTCTTGGCGACCGCCTTGGGAGCGGCCTTGGCTGCGGCTTTCGGCGCTGCCTTGGGAGCGGCCTTCGGCGCGGCCTTGGCGGCAGCCTTGGGAGCGGCCTTCGCCTTGGCGGTCTTCTTGCCCTTGGCGACGTCCCGGTTGAGGCGCTCGCGCAGCTCCTTGCCGGTCTTGAAGAACGGCACGAACTTTTCGTCCACCGGCACCGACTCGCCCGTCCGCGGATTGCGCCCGACGCGCGCCGCGCGGTGCTTGACGGTGAAGGCGCCGAAGCCGCGAAGCTCGACCCGGTCGCCGCGCGCGAGGGCCTCGGTGATCTCGTCGAAGATTACGTTGACGATGGTTTCGACGTCGCGCTGGTAAAGGTGCGTATTGGCATCCGCGATGCGCTGGATCAGTTCAGACTTGATCATTTTCCCACTCCATGCCCCATCTCGACGGGGTGAAAGACGTTGCCCACACGAATCGTAGTCGTATGATTTGCCTTGGTTTGCAATGGGTTTTTGGCGTGATGCCCTTGTTTTGCAACACTAATTCCGATTTGCGTGCCAGATAGACACCAATCCCTCGAGCTGGAAAGCCTCGATGCGGGCTGCGATATCGCCCCTGAGAGCCCTTGCGGCCCCCTCGAGACCGGCCAATTCCAGCGCCGCAGCCGTCGCACGCGATAGAAAGCTCAAGTCCTCCAAGGACTTCGGTTTACGGTCCCGAACCTCGAGATCGTCCTCGATACCCTTCTCGGCGACCAGCCAGCGGATTGCCTCGCTCTCGCCTCCGAGCTCGTCGACGAGCCGGTGCGCAAGGGCCTGGCGGCCGGAATAGATGCGCCCGTCCGTGAGCCCCGGCACGCCGGCGATATCGACGCTCCGCCGTTCCGAAACGAGGCCATTGAACCAAGCCTGTGATTCCGAAACCATTTCCTCGGTGAGCCGTCTCGCCTCCTCGCTGAGTGGTGAGAACATCGAGGGCTCGGCCTTGAGCGGTCCGCTTTTGATCTCGTTCATCCGCACGCCGATCTTGTCGAGCAGGACACCCACTTCGGCCCACTGGAATATGACGCCGACCGACCCCGTGATGGTGTTGCCCCGCGCCACGATCCGGTCCGAAGCGAGCCCGACGATGTAGGCGGCCGATGTCGCGATGGTGTCGAAGACGGCCACCACCGGTTTCTTCTCCGCCACTTCGCGGATTTTCAGGAACAGCGCCTCACCACCGGCCGTCGTGCCACCCGGGCTGTTGACCGCGAGCACGATGGCCGCGACGTCGCTGTCGTTCTTGAGGGTCTCGAGCAACTCGAGCTGGGCGCGATTGCTTTGGATGAGACCGGTGATCTCGACCCGGGCGATATGCTTGCCGCCGAACAGGGCGGACTGGCCGCCGCTTGCCGAAAGGCCCGCGACCGCGAGCGCGACGATCCCGAATACCACGGCGAGCACCCGCCAGAGGGTCAGCCGCCCACGCATGCGCCGCCGCTCGAGCGCTCGGGTCACGTCCACGCTCATGAACATCGCTCCCGAAAGAGGCTCCGCGGGACGCCGCCGGCGTCCCGCGGAGGTGGTACGGACTTACGAGCGTCCGTCGCCGTCGCCGCGCTTTCGCAACGCCGCTCCGAGGATGTCGCCGAGCGAGGCGCCCGCATCCTGCGAGCCGAACTGCGCCACGGCCTCCTTTTCCTCGGCGATTTCCATCGCCTTGATCGAAACGCTGATGCGCCGGGCCCGGGCGTCGATCTGGGTAACGGCCGCATCCACCTTGTCGCCGACCGCGAAGCGCTCGGGCCGCTGCTCGGCCCGGTCGCGCGAGAGATCGCCGCGCCGCACGAAGGTGGTGATGTCGGTGTCTGCCAGCCTCACCTCGAGACCGTTGTCCTTGACGTCGAGAACTTCACAGGTGACGCGGCTGCCCTTGCGGATGTTGCCGATGGACTCGAACGGATCGTTGCCGATCTGCTTGATGCCGAGGCTGATGCGCTCCTTCTCGGGGTCCACCTCGAGCACGACGGCCCGCACGGTGTCGCCCTTCTTGTAGTCCTGGATCGCCTCTTCGCCCGACCGGTTCCAGTCGAGATCGGAAAGGTGCACCATGCCATCCACCCCGCCATCCAGCCCGATGAAAAGGCCGAACTCGGTGATGTTGCGCACCTGACCCTCGACGGGGGTGCCGGGCGCATAGCGGGTCGCAAAGCTCTCCCAGGGGTTGTCCTGGGTCTGCTTGAGCCCGAGCGAGATGCGCCGCTTGACGGGATCCACCTCGAGTACCTGCACCTCGACCTCCTGGCTGGTCGAGACGATCTTGCCGGGGTGGATGTTCTTCTTCACCCAGCTCATTTCCGAGACGTGGATGAGGCCTTCCACGCCATGTTCCAGCTCGACGAACGCGCCGTAGTCGGCGATGTTCGTGACCGTGCCCTTGAAGCGGGCGCCGATCGGATACTTGACCTCGATCGCCACCCAGGGATCGGCTTGCAGTTGCTTCATGCCGAGGCTGATGCGTTGGCTGTCGGGGTTGATGCGGATGATCCGCACTTTGACCGTGTCGCCGACGTTGACGATCTCGCTCGGCTGGTTGACGCGGCGCCACGCCATGTCCGTGACGTGCAACAGACCGTCGATACCGCCGAGATCGATGAACGCACCATAATCGGTGATGTTCTTGACGACGCCCTCGATGATCTGACCCTCTTGCAGGCGGGCGACGATCTCCGAGCGCTGTTCGGCCCTCGTCTCCTCCAGCACCGAGCGGCGCGAGACGACGATGTTGCCGCGCCGGCGATCCATCTTGAGGACCTGGAACGGCTGCGGCGTGTTCATCAGCGGTGCCATGTCGCGCACCGGGCGCACATCCACCTGGCTGCCCGGCAGGAAGGCCACCGCGCCATCGAGGTCGACCGTGAAGCCGCCCTTGACCTTGTTGAAGATCACGCCCTCGACCTTCTCACCGGCTTCGAATTTCTTCTCGAGCCGCGTCCAGCTCTCCTCGCGCCGCGCCTTTTCGCGGCTCAGCACCGCCTCGCCCAGCGCGTTCTCCACGCGCTCGAGGTAGACCTCGACGACATCGCCGACTTTGACCTTGACCTCGGCGCCCGGGACCGAGAACTCCTTGAGAGGCACCCGCCCTTCCGTCTTGAGCCCGACGTCGATGACGGCGAGATCCTTTTCGATGGCGACGACATTGCCTTTGACGACGCACCCTTCGAGTGGCGACGTCTCATTGAAGCTTTGCTCGAGGAGTGCCGCGAAATCCTCCCGTGTCGGGTTGAGGTCCCTGTTCATCCCAGCGGCGTGGCCTGCGCTCATTCAAACTCCGAGTTTCGTGACCGGGGTCACGGGTTTGACCGATCGGCAATGGCTGCGGGTTGGCAGCGCCCCTCGTACACGGGGATGCCATTGCGCGCCGACCGGTGTTGGTTGACGTTATGCCGCTCGGCTCGAACGAACGCGATACCTGTCGAGCCTCGGCGAAGGAGTGCCGGCGATCCCATGGGGTACGTCAGCAACTAAAGGGGCGCGCTCCACGAGCGTCCCCTCTCGATCCTCAGCTTTGCCCGCCTCTCTCGATCAAGTCGATTGCGGCTCTCAGCGCGGCATCTATATCCAAATGTGAGGTGTCGAGCAAGTAAGCGTCTTCGGCCATTAGTAAAGGCGCCGACACGCGTTCCCGGTCGCGCCGATCGCGTTCGCTGATCTGCTCGAGCACCTGCCCCAGCTCGACATCGAAGCCCTGCGACCGCAGTTCACGGTAACGGCGCTCCGCCCGCACGCGCACATCCGCCACGACGAAAATCTTGTGATCCGCATGCGGGCACACGACCGTCCCGATGTCGCGGCCATCGAGCACGGCGCCCGGCGGGCGGCGGGCGAACGCTCGCTGGTATTCGATGAGCGCCGCCCGCACGCCGGCGCGGCCGGCCACGATCGAAGCGGCCTCGCCGATCCCGCGTGTCCGCAGGAACGGGTCGGCGAGCGTCGAGGCATCGAGATTATGCGCCGCGCGAACCGCCGTCGCCTCGTCGGTAAGATCGCCACCCGCCTGAATGATGTCGCGCGCGACGGCGCGATAGAGAGCACCGGTGTCGAGATGATGCAGCCCGTAGTGGGCCGCGAGCAGACGCGCGAGCGTGCCCTTGCCCGATGCCGCCGGCCCGTCGATCGCAATCACCATCAGCCCGCCCACCACTACCTTTACGGGCCCCGGAGCAGCCCCCGACGGCCGCCGCCTCACGCGGCCGGGCCGTCTTCGACGAACGTCGCGCCGAGTGATCCCATGAGGGAGAAGAACTGCGGAAAGCTCGTCGCGATCATCGAGACGTCGTCGACCCGCACCGGCGCATCGCTCGCAAGCCCGAGCGTCAGGAACGCCATCGCGATGCGATGATCCATCTCCGTTTCGACGAGCCCCCCACCTGCGACACCCTTGTGCCCGCGCCCTTCGACGATGAGGCAATCCCCTTCGATCGCCACCCCGACGCCCTGACGACGCAGGCCCTCCGCCGTCGCGGCCAGCCGGTCGCTCTCCTTGACCCGCAGCTCCGCGAGCCCGTCCATCCGCGTCACGCCGTCCGCTGCGGCCGCCACGCAGGCCAGCATCGGATACTCGTCGATCATCGAGGGCGCCCGCTCGGCCGGCACCGTGACCCCCTTGAGCGGACCCGAACGCGCGACGATGTCGGCCACCTGTTCGCCACCTTCCATGCGCGGATTGGCGAGCTCCACGTCGGCCCCCATCTCTTTGAGCGTCTTGTAAAATCCGGTCCGCGTCGGGCCGGCGAGCACGCCCTCGACGACGATCTCGGAGCCCGCCACCAGAACCGCCGCGGCGGTCGCGAAGGCTGCCGAACTCGGATCGCCCGGCACCTGAACGGACCGCCCCGCGAGTTCGGCCCCGCCGGATACCGTGATGTGCCGCCCATCCGCCGCCTCGACCACCTCGATCTCGCCGCCGAAATAGCCGAGCATGCGTTCGGTATGGTCGCGTGTCGCCTCCGCCTCGATCACCGTCGTGCGCCCGTTGGCATGCAGCCCTGCGAGGAGGATGGCGGATTTCACCTGCGCCGAAGGAACCGGCAGCCGATAGCGGATCGCGACCAGATCGTCCGAACCGCGCAGTGTCAGCGGCAGCTGGTTGCGCCCATCGTCGACGCTCGCCCCCATCAGCGTCAACGGCTCCAGAACCCGCCCCATCGGCCGTCGCGACAGCGAGGCATCACCGACCAACCGGCTGGGGAACGGATGGCCCGCGAGAACGCCCATCATCAGCCGGACGCCGGTTCCCGTATTCCCGAAATCCAGCGCCCCTGCCGCCTCCGAAAGGCCACCGGTGCCGCGCCCCGTGATGCGCCAGACGTCGGCCCCGCGCTCGATCCGCGCGCCGAGCGCTTCCACTGCCCCCGCCGTCGACAACACGTCCTCGCCGAGCAGCAGGCCGCGCACCTCGGTCACACCGCTGGCCAGCGCCCCGAAGATCACCGCCCGGTGCGAGATGGATTTGTCACCGGGTACTCGGACCTTTCCAGCGAGCGCGCGCCCTCGCTGCGACCGCATTGGAACTGCCATGCATTACACTCCCCGTGAGTTCGCGACCGCGACGCCCGGTCGCGGCAACGGGCCGTGGCGCGCATCGGGCTTGCCCCCAGGCTCGCCGCGCGTCGTCCACCCTTTGTCGGGAATGCTTTTGACAGCGTGCCTTGGGCGTGGCAATGGGCCGCAACCGTTTCAAAACATCAACCGGGTTTCCGATGACCAAGAAGGCCGATCGCGGCACCAAACGCGTTTGCCGGTCCTGCAATGGCCGGTTCTACGATCTCAATCGCAGCGAGATCATCTGCCCGCTCTGCGGCGCGGAGTACCAGATGGAGGCCGACGACGCGCGGCCGGATCCGGTCCTCGAGGAGGAGGCACGCAAGCGTGCGGCTCCAGCGCCCAAGCGGCCAGTGGCCCCGGTTGTCGGTGAGGACATCGCCGACGAGGATCTGGCCGACATCAGCGTCGACGTCGCCGAAGTCGAAGCCGACGACGACGAGGACGATGCGTTCCTCGAGGAGGACGAGGTCGAAGGCGACGATGTGACCGGTATCCTCGGCGGCGGCGTGGAGCCGGAAGAGGACGAGGTCTGAGGGCCGCTCCCGCGCCCGCCCACATCGGGGGGTTTGCATCCGATCCCGCGTCGCCTCGGCAATCGACCGCGCCGCGGGCGCCAATTGGCGGGCCGGTCTATTGCTTGGATAGCTCGAGGTCGGGCGAGTAGTCGCCGTCCCGATCCTTGACGATCGCCTGGCCGCAGATCACGCGCCCGGTCTTGGCATCGAACGTCAGCGTCGGATTGCCGTAGAGCATCCAACCGTTGTTCAGAGCTTCGCTGACGCGGTGGCAGAAGCTCTTGTCGTCCGGACCCGTCAGGTATCTGTAGAGACGCACCCTTCGCCTCCATCCCGTTTGGCGATCGCATCGGCGACGGCGAGCGTGCGCGCCGCGACGCGGGCATGTAGCAACTCGACCATACGCCCGTCGAGAGTGACGACACCTTTGCCGGCGTTCTCCGGGGCCTCGAATGCCGCCACGATCCGCCGCGCCCGGACCACTTCCTCGGCGCTCGGGGCGAAAGCGCGGTTCGCCTCCGCGATCTGGCCGGGATGGATGAGCGTCTTGCCGTGCATGCCGAGCAATCGCCCTTGCGCGCACTCGGCGACGAACCCCTCGTTGTCACGGAAATCGTTGTAGACGCCGTCGATGATCGTCAGCCCGTGGGCCGACGCGGCGAGAACGGCAAAGCTCAGCCAGGCCGTCATCGCCGCCCGCCCCTGGTCGAGCGAGGCGCCTGTCTCCTTGGCCAGATCGTTGGTGCCCATGACGAATGCGCGAAAGCGCGGCTCGTCCTTTTTCGCCGCCGCGATGGCCCCGAGATCGAGAATGCCGATTGGCGTTTCCATCATCGCCCAGATCGCGACGCGGCCACCTGGGTCCAGCTCACCGAGCCGCCTGCCGACCGTACGGATCTGTTCCGGCTCGCTGACCTTGGGAACCAGGATCGCGTCGGGCCGAACACGCGCCGCGGCCTCGAGGTCATCGTTGCCCCACGCGGTGTCGAGGCCGTTGATCCGCACGATCACCTCGCGGTGGCCATAGCCGCCCGCCGCCACCGCTGCGACCACCTGTTCTCGCGCCATGGACTTGGCGTCCGGAGCCACCGCATCCTCGAGATCGAGGATCAGGCCATCGGCATCGAGTGTGCGCGCCTTTTCGAGCGCCCGGGCATTGGCGCCGGGCATGTAGAGAACGCTGCGCCGCGGTCTGAAGCCATCGTCGTGCATGCCTAGTGTCCTCGCCTGCGTTTCGTCGGCATCCCGGGGCCGACCCAAGCCCGCCGCCGAACGCGCACGAGGCCCCTTGCGGGCACGGTGGATGTGGCCGATTCTAGCGCTCCGTCGCCGCTGCGGCCACTGTTCGATAGGCCAACGCCGAGGCGCCCGCCAGTGTGCCATGAGCCCGTCCGCGATGCCCGCCATCCTTGCCATCTCTTCAACGGTCGTGCGCGGCCACGTGGGCAACAGCGCAGCGGTGTTCGCGCTACGCCGTCTCGGGCTCGAAACCTGGTGCCTGCCGACAATCGTGCTCTCGAACCACCCCGGCTACTCGCACATGGCCGGCTCGCCGATCCCGCCGGAAACCGTTCGCGCCATGGTCGACGCACTTGCCGCCAACGGCTGGTTCGGTGAGGTCTCGGCGATTCTCTGTGGCTACATGCCGAGCCCGCGACACGTGGCCACTGCCGCCGCCGCCATCGACCGCATCCGCGCGGCCGGGCGCGCGCCCTTGGTCATGGTCGACCCGATCATCGGCGATCACCCCAAGGGCCTCTATGTCGACGAGGAGGTGGCGGGCGCCATCCGCGATGAACTTGTGCCGCGTGCCGACATCATCACGCCGAACATCTTCGAGCTCGGCTGGCTGAGCGGTCTCGGCATGCCCTCGACCAAGGCGGACGTCATGGCGCAGGTCGATCGCCTGTCGCGTCCGGCGACGCTGGTGACGTCCGTTCCCTTGCCGAGCGCGCGGCACATCTCCACGGTCCTCGTCGGCGATGGCACCGCCTGGGCGGCCGTGCAGACGAGACGCCCCCACGTGCCCCACGGCACCGGCGACCTCATCGCCGCCCTGGTACTTGGCCACCGGCTGCGCGCCCCCTCGGTCGGTGCCCGCGGCATGCTCGCCCATTCCGTCGCGGCGCTCGAGGCGGTCGTCGAGGCGGCTGCCGGCCGCGACGAACTGGCCCTCGCGGCCGAGGGCGGAGCCTGGATCGAGCGCAAACCCTGGCCCGTTGTGCCGCTCGAGACGCTCGACGACAGCCGCGCCTCGACGCCGCCCGGCACCGGCACATGACGGCCCCACCGACCGCTGCGGACGCTTACGGCGCCGACGGTTGTCCGGGTGGCTGGCTGGTCGTGCGCTGGCCAGCGAGCGCCACCGCCGATGCGTCCGGCAGCAACGACGGGTCGTCAGATCTCGAGGTCTTCATCACCCCGCGTCTCGGCGATCTTCTGGCTCGCCTCCGACCCACCGACCACCTCGCCATCGACATCCCGATCGGGCTCGCCGACCACGTGACGAGAGGCGGGCGCGGCTGCGACACCGCCGCGCGTCGGCTCCTCGGCGAGCGCCAGTCCGCGCTCTTTGCTGTGCCGTCACGGGCGGCCGTCATGGCTGCGAGCTATGTCGAGGCCTGCGCCACCGCGTTCGCGACGTCCGATCCACCGCGCAAGGTCTCCAAGCAGTGCTACAATATTTTTCCCAAGATCCGCGAGGCCGACCGCCTCTTGACCCCCGCCCTGCAGGAGCGCGTCGTCGAGTGCCACCCCGAGGTCGCCTTCTGCGCGATGAACGGCTGGCGGCCCCTCGCGTTGCCCAAGAAGGTGAAGTCGCGCCCCGCCCCGGAGGGCTTGGATTTGCGGCGCAACCTGTTGTCCGAGGCCGGCTTTCCGGTTGCCGCGCTGGTTGGTTTCTCCTGGCCGGCCCGCCTCGCCGGTGCCGACGACCTGCTGGATGCCGCCGCCTGTGCCTGGACGGCGCGCCGCCGCATCGCGGGCAACGCCCGCCGTTTTCCCGACGAGCCCATGCGCGACCGCCGCGGCCTCAGGATGGAAATCTGGGCTTGAGGGCCTGAAAATCCGCGAGCGCGACGTAGGCGCAATTTTTGTTGCGCTGCACAAATCTACTATTGCGTCGCAGCAAACTTCGCGCTATGTATGCCTCATGGAATTCGGTCGGGCTGCCGAAGTGGTCACATGGCCAAAATCGCAGCGTGCAGGTGCGACCAAACACGAACGACGCTAACCCCAAACTGGAACGGTGACGACGATGAACGAGCACTTCATGAAGCAGGCCGAGGACATGATGCAGGCCGCCAAGCAGGTCCGCATGCCTGAGAACTTCCAGGCCCTCGCCGAGGAAAGCGTGGCGCGCACCCGCGACGCCTACACCAAGCTCAATGCCGTCGCCAAGGAAGCCAATTCCGCGACCGAGGAACTGGTCACCAAGGCCGCTGTCGGCGTGCGTTCGCTCAGCGAGCAGGCCATGGCGAACATGTCGGCCAACACCGAGGCCGCGTTCGACGCCGCCGAGGCCCTGGCCCGCGCTCGTTCGCTTCCGGAAGCCGCCCGTCTCCAGGCCGACTTCATGCAGCAGCAGTTCGCCGTTCTCGGCGAGCAGACCCGCTCCTTCTTCGAGATGTCCTCGAAGGTCATGCGCGAAACCGTCGAGCACGCCAACTCCGTCACGGCGCGCACGATGGAGCAGGTCCGCGAGACCGGCAACTGAGGTCGCGATCCGCGGGCTGAGCCCGCCGGGCGCACACATTCGATCGAAAGGGGTTCGCGGCATCGCCGCGGGCCCCTTTTCTCGTGGTGGGACGATGCCCCCGAGCGGCGGAACCCGGTTGGCCCTTGTCACCGGTCCAGCCAGCCCTAGATTCGTCCCCATGACCGCTGCCCCGATCATGATCCGCCGGGCCACTGCCGGCGACAGCACCGCCCTCTCCGACGTTTCGGCCAGTTCATGGATCGGCGCCTACCAGGGCATCATCCCGCACCTCGATCTGATGCGTTTCGTGTCGAAGCGCGATGCCTCCTACTGGCAGGGGGGCCTCGCCCGCGGCTTACCGGTTCTGGTGCTGGAAGTGCTCGGCGAGATCGGCGGCTACGCCTGCCTTTCGAGCGGCCGTTTCCAGGGCCGCCCGACGGGGGAAATCACCGAACTCTATCTCGGCCCCGCGTACCAGGGGATCGGACTCGGCGAGCAGCTCTTTGCCGCCGCCCGCGAAAATCTCGCTGCGCTCGGCCTGCGGCATCTGCGGGTCTGGTCGCTCGTCGCCAACGAGCCGGCCTGCGCGTTCTACAGACGGCGCGGAGGGCGGCCGGGTGAACGCTCGAGCCAGCGCTTCGGCTCGACGCGGCTCGAGCGCCAGTCGTTTCACTGGTCGTAGTCACCGATTTCCGGGTCCGACGCGCGGTCACCCACCCGGGCAGAGCACGATCTTGGCCGCCGCCACCTCGCCCCGCCGCAACGCGCGAAAGGCCGCACTCCCCTCGCCCAACGCCCGCCGTTCCACCCAGTCGAGATCGCCGAAAACGCCGCGCCCGATCAGCTCCAGCGTCTCGCGGAAATCGGCCATGGTGTAGGTGTAGGTTCCAAGGAACGTGATCTCCTGCAGCGTGCACTTGCGCGTGTCGAGCCCGCCCGCGTTGTCGCCGAGCCCAACGTGCACGATGACTCCGCCCGGCGCCGCGATCCGCGAGCTGGCGGCGCGCGTGGCGGCGATCCCGACCGCATCGACCACCACCTCGACGCTCGAATCCGCGAGCGCCGCGTCCGCCTCGACCACCTCGGCGATCCCGAGCCGTTCGAGCGTCGCCCGCCGCAGGGCATTCGGCTCGACGACGACGATCCGCCCGGCCCCGAAGTGCCGCAGCACGTAGGCAACGCCGAGGCCGATGGCCCCGCCCCCCAGCACCGCCACCTCGAGCGAGGCGAGCGGACGCGCCGAGAGCCGCGCAGCGGCAGCAACCGCATGATAGCCCGTCGCCATCGGCTCGGTCAGCGCGGCCGCCAGGAACGGCATTCCGTCCGGCAAGGTGACGAGGTTGCGCTCGGGAATGCGCACCAGCTCGGCGAACGCGCCCGGACGCGGCGGCATCGAGATGATCTGCCGGCTGCGACAGAGATTGCTGCGCCCCCCGGTGCAGGCCGGGCAGGTGCCGCAGGTGACGAGCGGATTGATCGTGACGCGCTCACCCTTTCGAGGTCCCTCGACCACCGTGCCCGCCGCCTCGTGGCCCAGCACCAGCGGCGCCGGTCGCCGCGGATCGTGCCCGAGATAGGCGTGCATGTCCGAGCCGCAAATGCCGCACGCCTCGACCGCGACGACGCACTCGCCCGCCGCCTCGGGCCTTGCCACGTCGCGCACTTCGAGCGCTTCGGGTCCGGTATAGACGAGCGCTTCCATCTATTGGCTCCCCAACGTTGCCGCATGCTTCGCCACTGGCCGCCGTGCGACCCAGCCCGAGGTTATTTCGCGGTATAGCCGCCGTCGACGGCGATCAGCTGGCCGGTGATGTAGGCCGACCCGCGCGAGGCGAGGAAAACCGTCACGCCGTCGAGATCGCGCATCTCGCCATTCCGCCCGATCGCGGTCATCGCCGCGTTGTGGCGGCTGAGCTCCGGGTTGGCGAACACCGGTGCCGTCAGCTCGGTCGGAAAGAAGCCGGGCGTGATCGCATTGCTGACGATCCCATCCCGCGACCAGGCCTCGGCCATCGCGCGTGTCAGCTGCGCCACGCCGCCCTTGGAGGCGCCATAGGCGATGCCGTTGGCAAAGGCGCGGAAGGACTGCAGCGAGGCGATGTTGATGATGTTGCCACCGCCCTTGGCGCGCATCCCCGGCACCAGCGCCTGGGCGAGGAAGAACGGCACCGTGAGGTTGATGTCGAGGGTCTTCGCCCAGCCCTCGGGCGTCACCGCGTCGGCATGCTGGCGCAAATTGACGCCGGCCGCGTTGACGAGGATGTCCGGCGCCCCGAACGGATCGGCGAGCGTTCGTGCGAAGCCGACGAAATCCATCGCCCCGTCGAGCGCTTCCACCACGAAACCGCCGTGCCCGCCACCATCGACGATCTCGCCGGCGAGTTCGGCCAGCGGCTCCGGCCGCCTTGCCACCGCCACCACGCTCGCCCCGGCCCGTGCCAGGACGCGCGCCATGTGCCGGCCGATGCCCGAGGAGGCACCGGTGACCACCGCGACGCGGCCCGAAAGGGAGAAGAGCTCCTCGAGATACGGCCTTGCCATTCCTGCCCCTCCATCCGCCCGCGTCGCGCGGCGCCAATACGCGCGCCACCCCATCGGCCAATGCACCCGGCCGGTATGGCGAATGCGCCCCCGCCTCGCAAGTGAAGGCTCACGCGACGCCTCGAGGAGAGCCGCCCGCCGGGGCTGAAACGATGGTGTGAAAGGTCCCGGCGGGGCCATCGCGGACGTGGCCGAAATACCACGCGCCGCCACGTCAAGAACGTCGATTCTATAAGCAAAATCAATTGATTATCATGGGGTAATTTTTGCCTTCTGCGGGCCGGTGTGGTAAGTTGTTCGGGTCTCGGAACGTGCTCCACTCCCCTGCCGAGAGAGCCGTTTCGGGACCAACCCCCACACCGATCCTGGAGAGCAGATGACCGCACAATGTTCCGAGCGCATGATCCTCGACGGCCGCCTCGCCGCACTGACATGCGTCCCCCTGACGCCACTCATCGAGCAACACCAGCTCCCCATTTACAATCCCAACACTCTTTCGACCTGCCACTGGCGCGGCTACACCGGCACATGGGAGATCATCGACGGCCGGCTCCACCTCGTTCACATCAACGTCGGAGCCGGCAGCTGGGAGGCGCCGATGCCGCCGGACATGCTGGAGACCCTCCTTGCCGTCCTGCCCGGCAACCGCTTGCCGGCTCCGGCCACCTGGTTTTCGGGCACCCTCCACATCCCCATGGGCCGCAGGCTGCTCTATGCCCACATGGGCTTCGACAGCGTCTATTCGAAGGAACGGCGGATCGCGATCGAGGCGGGACGGGTCGCCTCCGATGAGATCGTGGACACCGGCGCCGAATTGCGGGCGGCGATCGCCGCCGAGGAGGCCTTGCGCGCCAAGCTGGACGTCGCGGAGCCGGGCGACGGACCGGCAGAAATCCCGGTCGCACCCCTCTACTGGCTGACGAAGGACGACGGAACCAGCGACGATGAGCCGAACGACCTCGGCCTCGAATGGCCGGCCGACTACGAGTGCCCGAAAGCGGCCTGACCGCGATGCGTGGGCCGGGCGAAGTGCACTTCGCCCGGCCCCGCGACAACAGGTGGGCTGTGCTAGCCACGCCGAAACAGCCGCGCGAACCAGTCCCGCAGCAATCCCCAGAGGAGGCCGATGGCGCTCGCCCCGCGCCCGGCCCCGCCCTCTACGGCCTCCCCCGCCAGCTTGTGATCGAGGTTGCTTGCGAAGGTTCCCGACATGCGCTTGACGAGGTCCGCAACCATGCCCGAGCGGCCGAACTGGGCCAGCGGACCGGTGAGCGCATAGTCCATGATCACATCGACCCGCGTCGCCGGTTGCCCGTCGCTGCCGTCCACGGCGGCAAGCGTGTAGGACATGCGCCCGCTGGTCGCAGAGCCGCTCTTTTGATCGCTGCCCCGCCCCTCGATGGTCGCCCGAAAGCGCTCCGGCTCGCGGGCGACACTTCCCTCTCCGGCAAAGCCGGCCGTGATCGGCCCGAGGCGAACATTGAAGCGACCGGCGACGTTCCCGTCCTCGTCGACCCGTTCGATAACGAGACCCGGCATACAGCTCGCCATCTCGCGCAGGTCCGACATGAGCGCCCAGACGTCGTCGCGCGGGTGCGGCAGCACGAAGGACTGGGCGAGCCGCGTGGCGCCTTCGTGTGCCTCGGGACGCGAGACCTCGACCGTGATCGCCGGGCGCGAGGCGCCGCCGCGTTGCGTGCTCGTTGCCGGCGGACGCTGCGACTTGGCCGGCTCACCAGGGCGATGCGATTGCTGCCCACCGACAGCCCGCTCGCCAGCCGTCGTAGCTCGAGGCCCCGGAGCAGGTCCGAGCGCCCGCTCGCTGGAGCGCACCGCCACGCCCTCGCGCTCACATTCCGCCATCACCCCCGCGATCGCCCGGGTGATGCCGACGTAACCCGTGCAGCGGCAGAGGTTGCCGCTCATTTCGTGGCGGATGTCGTCTCCCGAAAGTCCGCGCTTGCGCGTCACGAGATCACGGGCCGCGATGAGCATGCCAGGCGTACAGTAGCCGCACTGCAGCGCATGCTCCCCGCTGAAGGCCGCCCTGAGCCGGGCCATCAACCCATCGTCGTCGAAGCCCTCGATTGTGCGCACGCTGGCCCCGTCACACGCCACCGCATAGGTGATGCACGAGCGCACGATTTCCCCGTCGAGTTCGACCGTGCAGGCCCCGCATACCCCGTGCTCGCACCCGATATGCGTACCGGTGAGCAGGAGTTCATCGCGCAGTACGTCCGCGAGATGCGCGCGAGGTTCGACGTCGACACTGACGGGACGCCCGTTGACCGTGAGCTTGATCGCCGTCATGCGCGCCTCGCCATGTCCAGGGCCCGTGCGATCGCGGCGGCGTTGAGGGCGAGTTCGTAGTCGTCACGCGCCAGCCCGCGCCCGGTGAGCACCGCCTTGATGGCACCCCGGTCGCCCTGGCGGAGCCCCTCGGCATCCCCGGCCCCGAGTTCTCCCAGTTCCACGACGATCGGCCGGCCATCCGTCGCCCCCGCCACGAAACGCTCGATCCCGCGCTCGCGGTCCTCGAGATAAACCCCGATCGCATGCGCGAATTCGCCGGTCTTGCGGCAGATCTTGGCATAGCCCCAGCGCGCGCCACGCGAGAGCCGCGGCACGACGACCCCGGTCAGCATTTCGTCCTCCTCGAGCGCCGTCGACATCGCGCCGAGCATGAAGTCGGCAAGGCCCATGCGCCGCTCACCCGAGCCGCCATGCACGACGACCGCGGCATCCGCTGCAACGAGGCTCGACAGCCAGTCCGCCGCCGGATCCCCGTGCGCGAGGCTGCCACCGATGGTCCCGCGCGTGCGCACCGCCCGATATGCGATCCCCCGCGCGACGAAGCCGAGCAGTCCCTGGCAGGGATCCTCGATCAGCCCGTCCTCGATCGCGGCATGTGTCACGCAGGCCCCGATCAGCAGCGCCCGTCCGCCATCGATGGCCTCGACCCGCGTCAATTCGTCGATCCGCGTGATGTCGACCAACAGCGACGGCTGCACGAGACGCAGGTTGAGCATCGGCCCGAGCGTCTGGCCGCCCGCCATGACCTTGGCTCCGGCCCGGTCCGCGAGCAGCACTTGCGCCTCGGCCAGCGAGCCGGGGCGGACGTATTCGAAGGGAGCCGGCTTCATGGGGTGGCCCCTTTTCCTCGCCTCGCCGCCGCGAGCGCCTCGACGATCCTTCGCGGCGTCGCCGGAGTGACCGTGATTTCCACTCCCTCACCCACGAGTGCATCGTTGATGGCATTGACGATGGCTGCTGGCGGCGCGATCGCCCCGCCTTCCCCGAGCCCCTTCTGACCGAATGTCGTGTAGGGCGAAGGCGTTTCCATGTGCAGGATTCGCACCTCGGGCACCTCCGTCGGTCCGGGCAGGAGGTAATCCCCGAGCGTCGATGCGAGCGGCTGACCGCGGCTGTCGTAGGCCATCTCCTCATAGAGGGCCGTTCCGATGCCTTGCGCCGCGCCGCCCCAGATCTGGCCGTCGACGATCATCGGATTGACCAGCACGCCACCGTCCTCGACGATCACGTAGTCGACGATCGCGACCTCCCCCGTCTCCGTGTCGACGCTCACCACGACGGCATGGGCCGCATAGCTGAACGTTCCGGTGTCGCGCTTGGCCTTGTATCCGGCCGTCACCTCGAGCCCGGCCGGATCGACATCACCCGGCAGGTTCTGCGGGCGCCGGTACCAGGTTCGCGCGATCTCCCCGATCGAAATTTTTCCACCATTGCCGACGATGTGCCCGTTCTCGTAGCGCACGCTCGACGGGGCCGCCTGCAGCAGCTTGGCGCCGATCCCGAGCGCCCGCTCGCGCAGCTGCGAGCAGGCCTCCGCCACCGCGCCACCCGACATGATCATGCAGCGCGAGCCCCAGGTTCCCGTCGAATAGGGCGTCAGCGCCGTGTCGCCATGCACGAGCTTGATGTCCTCGTGGGCGAGACCGAGGACACTGTGCGCGACCTGCGAGAGCGTCGTCTCGAGGCCCTGGCCGTGGCTGTGCGCGCCGATCCTCAGCTCGAGCCCGCCGTCCGGCGTAAGGCGCGCCATGCACTGCTCGTAGCCGGGCACGAACGGGATGCCCCAGGATGCATAAACGCTCGTGCCGTGCCCCGCCTGCTCGGAATACATCGCGTATCCGACGCCGATCTTCTTTTCCTTCCCGAGCTTGGCGGACAACTCGGCCACCCGCTCCGGGCGGATCGCCGCCACCGCGCGGCGCAGCGCCTCGGGATAATCTCCCGAATCGAAATGCCGCTTGGCGATGTTGTCGAACGGCATCTGCTCGGGACGTACGAGGCTCTTGAGGCGAAGGTCGACCGGCGAGACCCCGGCCTCGCGCGCCAGTGCCTCGAGCGTCACCTCGAGCGCGAAGCAGACGCCGGTCCGCGCCACGCCCCGATAGGGCAGGATGGGCGGCTTGTTGGTCGCGACCGTATAGGTCCGGCAGCGATAGTGCGGAAAATCATAGAGCCCCGGCAGGATGCTGCCGACCTGGCCGGCCTCGAGGCAGGCCGAGAACGGATACGCGGAATAAGCTCCCGCATCCACCGTCGCCTCGGCATCGAGCGCGAGGAGCCGACCGTCGCTGTCGGCATAGGCCGTCAGCACGTAGTGGTGCTCGCGGCAGTCGGCCCCGTTGATGAGGCACTCGCGCCGATCCTCGAGCCACTTGAGCGGTCGCCCGAGGCGACGGGTCCCCCAGGCGAGCGCCACTTCCTCCGGCAAGAGGATGCCCTTGTAGCCGAACCCGCCACCGACATCCGGCGCGATCACCCGGATCTGCGCCTCCGTGAGATCCAGGCACTCGGCGAGGCCCGAGCGAACGAGATGCGACTGTTGCGTGGATGAAAAGACTTCGAGCTGACCGAGCCGCTCGCTCCAGTGCGCGACGACGCCGCGCCCCTCGAGCGGTGACATCGCCTGACGGGCGGTGCGCAGCTCGCGCGTCACCTTGTAGGCCGCCTTGCCGATCGCCGCCTCGAAATCGACATTGGCGTTGGTCGTCAGGAAGAGGTTGTCGCCCCACTCCTCGTGCAGTAGCGCACTGTCCGCCCGCCGGCCGGCCAGCATGTCCGTGACCGCGGGCAACTCCTCGTCGTCGATCACGATCTCGCCGGCGAGGTCCTCGGCGGCGGCGCGACTCTCGGCGACGCACATGGCGACGAGTTCGCCGACGTAGCGCAATTTGCCGTCGGCCAGGATCGGTTGGATCGACGATTTGAAGCCGGGCAACGCGGTGTCCGCACGGATCCCCGTCACACCAACGAGGTCTTGGGCGATGAAAACCCTGTCCCGCATCGCGGCGGGCACCCTGACCGCGTTGATGCGGGCGTGCGCCACGGGGCTTCTGAGGAAAGCGACGTGCAGCATGCCGGCCAGCGTGATGTCGCCGACGAACTGGCCGCGACCGCGCATGTAGCGGTCGTCTTCCTTGCGCCGCAGCCGCGCTCCGATCCCCTCACTCATGCTCGCGCGCCCAATGTTCACATCATACCAATGACAATACCATTGAGCTTAGAGGCTCGCGGGCCCGATCACAAGTCGTCCGACACGCAAACGGGCGGGCCGTCTAGCGATCCTGCGCCCGGTCCGCCGACAGCAATTCGACGTTGAGCCGTACACAGTCGCCCCGGTAGGTGATCTCGCCGACGTAGATCAGCACACCGTCCTCGTCCTCGACCACGCATCGCGCCTCGGCGGTCGGGGCATTGAGCGGAACGTTGAGGTAGCGGGCCGCCTCGACATCGGCGCCGCGCACCACGAAGGTTTGGTGGGCGCGCGACAGCTTGAGGCCCTTCATGCCCGCGATGACGGCCAGCGCGGCGCGGCTCGAAAAGAGTTGCGGCGCCCGGTCGTGGATGTGCTTGGCGATGTGGACCCGAGCGAAACCGTAGGATTCCTGACCTCGGCTCTGCACGCTGCGAATGTAGACATAGCTTTCCGCGTGCTCGCCATCGTCGTCCATGCGCACAGGAGGTCCACTCGGGCGTTGCTCGATGACCTGGAGCACGTTGTTCTTGATCGGCGCTATGAGGCTTTCCCAATCGGTCGCCAGCTGCAGCCAGCGATCGTCGACGATGGCACGCGTGACGAACGTGCCGCGACCTTGGAAAGCCTTGAGGATCCCCTCGTTCTGCAGCAGCTCGATCGCTTGGCGCACGGTCACTCGGGCAACGCCGATTTCCTTTTCCAGCTCCTCGAGCGTCGAGATTTTGTCCCCGACGGACCAGCTTCCGTCCTTGATGCGCTGGCGCAGCACCGATGCCACCTCGAGATAGCGCGGGACCCGGCTCGCCGGCACGGGCCGTTCGCCAGAAACCGATGTGCGTGCTGTCTTTCCCATGGTTCCATCCGAGATCGTCGCCGAGGCTCGTCGCCGCCGGTGATCGGCCGCGCAGCGGTTGTGGCCCAGGCGGCCGCGATCAGGCAAGTTGTCTTCCTTGCCGGACGGCTCGCGGCGGGTCAAGCTCGCCACCACGGTCCGTCGCACGGCCGGCGCGCGGCACGAACCATTGATCCGGTCTTACTAATGATGGAATTATTGGTTGACGTGCGTCGCCCCGGCGGTGCACTTTGGGATGCTCTTTTTCAGGATGGTCTCGCATGACGAAGCGCGTAAATCTCAATGCCGACATCGGCGAGGGCTGGGGTGCCTACCGCATCGGCAACGACGACGAACTGATGACGATCATCACCTCGGCCAATGTCGCCTGCGGCATGCATGCCGGCGACGCCAATTCGATGCGCCGGCTCTGCGCCCTGGCCCGCCAGAACGGGGTCAGCATCGGCGCGCATCCCGGATTCAACGACCTCTGGGGCTTCGGGCGGCGACAGATCCGCATGAGCGCGAACGATCTCGAGCATCTGGTCGCCTACCAGATCGGCGCCTTGCAGGCGATGGCCTGTTACGAGGGGTTGCGCGTCACCCACCTCAAGCCGCACGGCGCGCTCAACAACATGGCCGCCGAGGATGCCGGTTACGCCGAAGCCATCGGCCGCGCCATCAAGGTTGTCGATCCGAGCATCATATACGTGGCGCTTTCGGGCTCCGAAATGGCCAAGGCGGCCGCGAAGCTCGGCCTGAAGGTCGCGCGCGAGGGATTCTGCGACCGAAAGTACGACGATCACGGCAACCTCGCCTCGCGATCGATCAAGGGCACCGTGCTCAGCGATCCCGCCGCCGCCGCCGAGCAAACCGTTCGGATGGTCCTCGAAGGTGAAGTCATCAGCATGAGCGGCAAGCGCATCCGTCACGAGGTCGACACCATGTGCATCCACGGCGACGAGCCAACCTCGGTCGCCGTCGGGCGCGCGGTGCGCACGGCTCTGGAGACGGCGGGCGTTTCGGTTGTGCCACTGACCGAGATGGCGCTTTGAGCTGACCGTGGATCGTGACGGCGACGCCCGGATTGCCGGCGCTCGGCGGATGACCAAGACCGCGCACTTGCGGAACGAGTGAATTCCGCGTCATATGTTCGGACCGACAAGTTCGGACCGGCATGTAGTAACATGTCTTCGACGGGAGCCGAGATCAGGATGAGCGACAAACCGGTTGTGGCAGTTGTGGGTGGCACCGGCGCACTTGGCTCTGGCCTTGCGGGCCGGCTCGCCAAGGCCGGTTACGACGTCATCATCGGGTCGAGGTCGCCCGAAAGGGCCGCCGCCGCTGCGCAGGCCATGACCGGTGGCGCCGGCCGCCGCGTCTCCGGCGCGGGCAACGCCGACGCCGCCGCCCGTGCCGAGGTCGTTCTCCTCACGGTGCCGTGGGCCGACCAGCGTGCGACCCTCGAGGCGATCCGCCCCTCGCTCTCCGGCAAGTTGCTCGTCGACACGACGGTGCCGCTGGTGCCACCCCGCGTCGCCCGCGTGCAGCTTCCGCCCGAAGGGTCGGCCGCACTCGCCGCCCAGGCCCTGCTCGGTGCCGAGGCGCGGATCGTCTCCGCGTTCCACAACGTCGCCGCCCACAAGCTCCAGAAGGACATGGTCATCGAGTGCGATGTGCTGGTTTTCGGCGACAAGGCGGAGGATCGCGAAATCGTCGTTGCGATGGCCAACGCGATCGGCCTGCGCGGCCTGCATGCGGGACCGCTCGCCAACTCGGCCGCGGCCGAGGCCTTGACGTCGGTTCTGATTGGCATCAATCGCAACTACAAGGTCGATGGCGCGGGTTTGCGGATCACCGGCATCGCCGAAGCGTGAGCGCCACGATCCGCCTCGATGGGGCGGGGGGATTGCGAACGCCGTCGATGCTCGTCTCGGGCCGCGGACCCCCGACCGGGAAAGAGGACCATGCCGCCTTGCCGAGGCTGCCTGGAGTTTGGGGTCGAAGGCTGCGATGGCCGCCAACTCTCTGACCATAGAGGCGCTTGAGGGGCTCCCCGAGTTCAGGCCCGGGGTCGACCTCGCTGGAGAAATCGTCCGCGCTGCGCAGCGCCTCGCGAGCCCGCCGCAGGCCGGCGACGTCATCGTCGTGACCCAGAAGATCGTCTCCAAGGCCGAAGGGCGCTTCATCGATCTCGACACGCTCACCCCTTCACCCGAGGCCCGGCGCCTCGCCGCGTCGACGATGAAGGACCCGCAGTTCGTCGAGGCGGTGCTGATGGACACCCGCCGCGTCGTGCGAGCCGCCCCGAACGTCCTCGTGGTCGAAACGTCGCACGGCATCGTTCTCGCCAACGCGGGCCTCGACCAGTCGAATCTGCCGGCGGATGCGCACGAGGGGGCCGCCCGTCGCCGCGCCCTTCGACTTCCCGCCGACCCGGACGCCAGCGCAGCCCGCCTGCGCGAGGCGCTGGAGCGCGTCTTTCCCGCCCCCATCGGTGTGGTCGTCTCCGACAGCGTCGGCCGCGCCTGGCGCATCGGAACCGTTGGCCTTGCGATCGGCGTTTCCGGAATGCCTGCCCTTCTCGATATGCGTGGCATGCCCGACATGTCCGGACGCCGCCTCGAGGTCACCATGGTCGCGCTCGCCGATCAGGTCGCGGCGGCAGCCAACCTCGTCATCGGAGAGGCAGCCGAGGGCACGCCGGCGGCACGCGTTCGCGGCCTCGCCGTCGCCGGCGGCGATGGTCGGGCGCGCGATCTCCTGCGCCCCGCGAATGAGGACCTCTTTCGATGATCCCGCGCCCCGGCAATGGCGATCAGCCGTGCAAACCACCGGTGTCAGGCCCGCGCATCCTTGCACTTTCCGGCGGCATCGGCGGCGCCAAGCTCGCGCTCGGGCTCTATCGTCTCCTCGGCGAGCGGCTGACGGTCGTCGTCAACACCGGCGACGATTTCACCCATCTCGGCCTCGCCATCTCGCCTGATGTCGACACGACGCTGTACACCCTGGCCGACCTCGTCGATCCGGCAAAAGGCTGGGGGCGGCGTGACGAAACTTGGACCTTCATGAAGGTGCTGGGCGAACTCGGCGGACCGACCTGGTTCAACCTCGGGGACGGCGATCTCGCTCTCCACGTCGAGCGCACGCGCCGCCTTGCGGCCGGTGCCCGCTTGACCGACGTGACGGACGCGGTGCGCCAGCGCTTTGGCCTGTCCTGCCGCATCCTGCCGATGAGCGACGAGCCGGTCGCCACGCTCGTCGAGACGGACATCGGACCACTCGCGTTCCAAGAGTACTTCGTGCGCGAGCAATGCCGCCCGCGCCTTCGCTCGATCCGCTACGAAGGCGCCGATCGCGCCCGCGTGACCCCCGAGATCGCGGCCGCCATCGCCGACCCGGCACTCGGCGGGATCGTCGTTTGCCCCTCCAATCCCTACTTAAGCGTCGCGCCGATCCTGGCCGTGCCGGGCATGCGCGAACTGCTCGAAAGCGCCCCGGCCCCGGTTATCGCGGTGAGCCCGCTCGTTGCCGGCAAGGCGATCAAGGGCCCGACCGCCAAGATCATGGACGAACTCGGCCACGCAGCGAGTGCCGCGACGATCGCCAGCCACTACCGCGGCCTGATCGACGGCTTCATCGTCGATGAGGCCGACGCCGACCTCGTGGGCACTCTCGGCGTGCGCGGCATCGCGGCGAAGACGGTCATGCACGACGAGGCCGAAAAGATCGCGCTGGCCGAAGTGGCGATCCGGTACTGCCAGGAACTCCGCGAGCAGCGGGAGTGGGTGCGATGATTCCAGCGGGTGTCTGCGCCATCGTGCCGGTCAAGCGTCTGGACCGCGCCAAGCACCGGTTGGCAGCTCGGCTCACGCCGCCGCGCCGCCGCCGCCTCGTGCTGGCCATGCTGACGGACGTCCTTGCAACCCTGCGCCAGACCCCTGGCATTGCATGCGTCCTCGTCGTGACGCCCGATGGCGAGGTCGCGGACCGCGCGCGCTCGGCCGGCGCCGAGATCGTGCTCGAGGCGGCAGAGAGCGGTCTCAACCCCGCCATCGTCCGCGGTCTCGAGGTGGCGGCCGGACGCGGATGGCGTCATGCCCTGGTGCTTCCGGCCGACGTGCCGGCGGCAACGCCGCGCGACATCACCACGCTCTTGGACGCCGCGACCTCCGGCGACGATCTGGCCACGGTGATCGCACCGGCGAGCGATGGCGACGGAACGAATGCGCTGCTGCTGCACGCGCCGTTCGTCGTGGCGCCAGCATTCGGCCCTGCGAGCGCCGAACGCCACGCCGTGACCCTGCGAGCGGCCGGCCCAGTCCGGGTGCTGCGCAATTGCGGTGCCCTCGGCTTCGACGTCGATACGCCCGCCGACCTCGACCGGCTGCTCGCCGAGCCTCGTTGCGGCCCGCGCTACCGCCTGCTTCTCGACGAAGAGCCGGGCACGGTCCGCGCGCCGCATTCCCCTGTCATGGAGATCGAATGGTGATGGCAAGATCGGCGATGGAACGCGCACTCGCTGCGGCCGCCAACGGTGAGCTGCCCGCCGAGGACGATGCCCTGGCGCTTGCCGGCATGGAGGATCTCGGCCGCCTCCTCGCGCTCGCCGGGGACCTTACGCTCGCCGGTCATGGCCGCGGCGTCACATTCTCGCGCAACGTCTTCATACCGTTGACCATGCTCTGCCGCGACGTGTGCCACTACTGCACCTTCGCCAAGCCGCCCTCGCGCAGCGGAGCCGCGTATCTCTCCCTCGAGCGCATCCTCGAGATCGCCGAGAGGGGCGCCGCCGCCGGCGCCAGGGAAGCGCTGTTCACGCTCGGCGATCGGCCCGAAGCCCGCTACGCCACGGCTCGCCGGGCCTTGGACGCACTCGGCCACGGCTCGACCTTGTCCTACCTCGAGGAGACCGCGGGCCTCGTCCTCGAGCGCACCGGCTTGCTCCCCCACCTCAACCCCGGCCTCATGGACGACGCCTGGATCGCGCGCTTGCGCCGCGTTTCCGTCTCCATGGGGCTGATGCTCGAATCCTCGTCGGAGCGGCTCTGCGAGAAGGGCGGACCCCACCATGGCTCGCCCGACAAGCGCCCGGAACGCCGGCTCGCCACCATCGATGCGGCCGGCCGCGCGAGCGTTCCGTTCACCTCGGGCCTCCTTGTCGGCATCGGCGAGACGCGGCGCGAACGCATCGAATCGCTCCTGGCCCTGCGCCGTCTCCAGGTCGAGCACGGCCACATCCAGGAACTGATCATCCAGAATTTCCGCGCCAAGCCGGGCACCCGCATGGCAGGCGCCCCCGAGCCGAGCCTCGAGGACCAGCTCTGGACCATTGCTGTCGCGCGCATCGTGCTCGGCCCGAGAATGCACCTGCAGGCGCCACCCAATCTGCGGCCGGACGAACTCGCGCGCCTCATTGCCGCGGGCATCGACGATTGGGGCGGCGTCTCGGCCGTCACCCCCGACCACGTCAATCCCGAAGCCCCCTGGCCAGAGGTCGAGCGGCTCGCCCGCGAGACCGAGGCGGCGGGCCGCGAGCTGGTCGAACGTCTCGCCGTCCATGCCGAGCACGCCCGCGATCCCGAGCGCTGGCTCGATCCCGCGACGCGGCCGGCCCTGCTGCGCCAGTGCGATGGCATGGGCCTCGCCCGCGAGGACGCCTGGACCGCTGGCGCGTTGGCGGACCTGCCGAAGCTCGCGACCTCCGCGCTCGGCGTCTCGAAGCCCATCGCCGCGACGCTCGCCCGTCTCGAGGCCGGCGAGTGCGCGACCGAGAACGAGATCGAGGGCCTCTTCGAAGCACGCGGCGCCGACCTCGCGGCCATACTCTCGGCCGCCGATGCCCGCCGCGCCGCGCGCTCCGGCGACGTCGTCACCTACGTCGTCAATCGCAACATCAACTACACGAACATCTGCACCTACGGCTGCAAGTTCTGCGCTTTCTCGAAGGGCGCCCACACCCTCGGCCATCGCGACAAGCCATACGATCTGCCCCTCGCCGAGATCGTCGAGCGGAGCCGGCAGGCCGTTCAACGGGGCGCCACCGAGGTCTGCCTGCAGGGCGGCATCCGGCCCGGCTATACCGGCCACACCTATCGCGCCATCGTCGAGGCGATCCACGAGGCCCTGCCCGAGTTGCACGTGCACGCCTTCTCGCCGCTCGAGGTCTGGCATGGCGCGAGCACCCTCGCCATGCCGCTTGCCGACTACCTTTCGATGCTGCGCTCGGCCGGCCTTTCGAGCCTGCCCGGTACCGCGGCCGAGATCCTCGACGACGAGGTCCGCGCAATCCTCTGCCCGGACAAGATCGACACCGCCCAGTGGCTCGAAGTGATGCGCGCGGCGCATGGCGTCGGCTTGGCGAGCACGGCGACCATCATGTTCGGCCACGTCGACGGCTACCGCCACTGGGCCCGCCACCTCCTGCGGGTGCGCACGTTGCAGGCCGAGACCGGCGGTTTCACCGAGTTCGTGCCCTTGCCGTTCGTGCACATGGAGGCCCCGATCTATCTGAAGGGCCGCTCACGCAAGGGCCCGACCTGGCGCGAGGCGCTGCTGATGCACGCCGTCGCGCGCCTCGTCCTCGATCCGTTGATCACGAACATCCAGGCCTCGTGGGTCAAGATGGGACCGAACGGGGCGGCGGTGTGCCTTACAGCGGGCGCCAACGATCTCGGCGGCGTACTGATGAACGAGTCGATCACCCGCGCCGCCGGCGCCGCGCACGGCCAGGAGCTGGATGCCGCCGAACTCGAAAGGCTGATCCGGCGGGCCGGCCGAATCCCCCGCCAGCGGACGACACTCTACGGCGTGCCACCCGACACGCGCACGAAAGCGCACGAAGGCCAGCCGAACGAGGGCCGCGCGGTATCACCGGCGCTCGCTGCAGGCGGCCGTTGAGCCGGTCGCGGCGGGAGCTTGACACGAGGGCCGCCCGATCGCCGGATGACGTGGCCGGGACACGAAAACGCAAGCTGCCGATTGCGGCTTGCGTCCAATCATTCTATCGATAGTATTATCGGATGTTTGGTCGTCGAAGCCGACGCCTGGAGAGGGACGAGACTGCCATGGGTGCGTTCGATCTGCCGACCGGCGTCGAGAGTGCGAGCGTGCGCGGCAAGGCCGTCGCCAAGCTGCGCGAGCAGGGGGTCCGCCTGCCGACCTTCGCCGAGATCGCCGCGCCTCACACCGCTCCGGCAGCGAGCCGCGCCCGCCTCGCCAAGGTCGGCCCGGACGAGCCGGACGCCGCCAATCTCTATCGCGTCCACTGGTACAACGCCCTCGACAGGCGGGGCACGGTCGACGTTCCCTGCCACATCGAATTGCCACCCGAACTGACCGGTGTCGATGCCCGAATCGTCGTCGCCTTCGGCGCGCTGTTCCCGATGATCGGTGCCCACAAGGTGCTCGCCGCCTACGCCTGCCTCGCGCCGCTCCTCGTTTCCGGTCGTTTCGATCCCCTGGCGCAACGCGCGATCTGGCCATCGACGGGCAATTACTGCCGTGGCGGCATCGCCATCTCCCGCATCCTCGGCTGCCGCGGCGTGGCCGTGCTGCCGGCCGGCATGAGCCGCGAGCGTTTCGACTGGCTCGCCCGTTGGGCCGCATCGCCCGACGACATCGTGCGCACCCCCGGCACGGAGTCGAACGTCAAGGAGATTTACGACAAGTGCGCCGAACTCGATCGTGATCCCGCCAACGAGATCGTCAATCAGTTTTCGGCCTTCGCCAATTATCTCGGCCACTGGCGCTGCACCGGCCCGGCCCTCGAGGCCGTATTTCGCCACATCGAGCGCACCACACCCGGCCTCGATCTCGCTGGCTTCGTCTCGGCGAGCGGCTCGGCCGGTACCCTGGCGGCCGGCGACCACCTCAAGACCGCCTTCGGCACCCGCATTGCCGTCGTCGAGGCGGTGGAATGCCCGACGCTCCTCATGAACGGCTTCGGCGAGCACAACATCCAGGGCATCGGCGACAAGCACGTGCCGCTGATCCACAACGTCACCAACACCGACTTCGTGATCGGCGTTTCCGATCAGGCGACCGACGGCCTCAATGCGGTGTTCGCCACGTCCGAAGGCAAGGACTACCTGGCGCGCCGCCTCGACGTTCCCCGCGAAACCCTCGAGCGCCTCGGCCTCTTCGGTCTTTCGAGCATCGCCAACATGCTCGGCGCGATCAAGCTCGCCAAGCACCTCGGCCTCGGCCGCGACAGCGTCGTCATGACGATCGCCACCGATGGTGCGGACCTTTATGCGAGCGAACTCGAGCACTATCTTACCCGCCGCCAGAGCGGCGAGCGCCTGCAGCCCGAATTCGCGGCGGAAATCGTCTCCCGGCATCTCTGCGGCGCCGATACCGAACACGTCCTCGAGCTGACACAGCGCGAACGCGATCGTATTTTCAACCTCGGCTATTTCACCTGGGTCGAGCAGCAGGGCGTCGAACTCGAGGATTTCGAGCGTCGCCGCTCCCAATCCTTCTGGCGCGGCCTGCACGATCATGTCGCGCTCTGGGACGAGATGATCGTCGCCTTCAACCGCGACAGTGGCATGGACAGCGACTGAGACGGCTGGCGTTCCGGCCCCGAGCCGGACACAAGAGTGACGGGAAACGAGGAGAGCATCCCCCATGGCCGGCACCGGCGAGCTTGTCATCCCCTATGCCAAACTGCGCGAGCGCACCGCCGAGCGCGATCGCGGTTTGCGCGAAAAAGTCATGTCGCTCGAGGATGCCGCCGCCCTGGTCAAGGACGGCGACCATGTGGCGATTGGCGGGTGCACCGTTTCCCGCACGCCGATGGCCATGGTCTGGGCGTTGATCCGCGCCCGCCGTCGGGACCTCACCATCTCGCGCTCGATCACCTCGACCGAGGGCGACCTCTTTTATGCCTCCGGCGTCTCGCGGCACGTCATCACGAGCTGGTTCACCCAGGGCATCGTCTGGGGCGTCTCCAAGGTGATGCGCCACCACACGGAGAACAAACTGGCCCGCTACGACGAGTGGAGCCATATGTCGATCGGCCTGCGCTATCGGGCCGGCGCCATGGGCGTACCGTTCATGCCGACCCGCTCCATGGTGGGTTCGGGCGTCGCCGACCGCCTTGGCGACGAGGTCAAGACCATGACCTGCCCGTTCACCGGCGAGGAAATCACCCTCCTTCCCGCCCTCAATCCCGACGTCGCGCTCATCCACGTTCAGCGCTGCGATGCCTACGGAAATGCCCAGCTCGACGGCCTGCAGTTCATGGACATCGACATGGCGATGGCCGCCAACCGCGTCATTCTGACCACCGAGCGCATCGTCTCCAACGATCAGATTCGTCGCCAGCCCGACCAGACGCGCATCCCCTTCTTCACCGTCGACGCGGTCGTGGAGGTGCCCTACGGCTGCGCGCCGCACGAATGTTATGGCGTTTACGAGCCGTTCTTCGAGCATCTCGATCTCTATGCCGCCATGAGCGGCAAGGACCCGATCGCCGGCACCCGCGAGTATCTGGAGAAGTATTATTATGGTCCCGCCTCGTGGTCGGAATATCTGTCTCTCCTGGGCATGGAGGCGTTGCTCGATGCCAGCCGTCGCGGAAGGAGCGTGATCAATGACTGAGCAATCGGCGATGCGAACCGCTTTCACCGGCTCCGAGTTGCTGGCCGTCATGGCCTCCCGCCTGCTGCGCGACGGCCAGATCGTCTTTGCCGGCATCGGCATTCCGCTCCTGGCCGCCACCCTCGCCCAGCGAAATTTCGCCCCGCACCTCACCATCCTCTTCGAGGGCGGCACGATCGGTCCCTTCATCGTCCCCGGTGAGTTGCCGCCCTCGACCAACGAGCAGCGCTGCACGCGGCGCGCCAACATGGTCCTGCCGATCACCGACGTTCTCCTCCTCCTCCAGCGCGGCTATGTCGACGTCGGCTTCATGGGCGGCGCCCAGATCGACCGCTTCGGCAACCTCAATTCCTCCTACATCGGCGACGCCGCCAATCCGAAGATCCGCCTGCCCGGCACCGGTGGCGGCAACGATATCTCCTCCCTGACCAACATGATCGTCGCCATGAAGCACGAGAAGCGCCGCTTCGTGCGCGATGTCGATTTCATCACATCACCCGGCTGGATCGAGGGCCGCAACTCGCGCGCCGAGCGCGGCCTTCCCCAGGGGGGCATGTGGCGTGTCGTCACCGATCTCGCCATTCTCGGCTTCGAGGAGCGGACCCGCGAGATGCAGGTCCTCGCCCTCCACGAAGGTGTGACGCGCGAGCAGGTCCAGGACAACACCGGCTTCGATCTCACCTTCGCCGAGCGCCTCGAGACGACACCCCCACCGACCGCCGCCGAGTTGGCCGTGCTGCGCCATCTCGACCCCGAGCGCCTCTACACCGCCTGATCCCGGCCGCCAGGAGTTGAGTACCATGACGTCAACCACCAAGAAGCAGACCGTCTATGGCATCGCGATGCGCAACTTCACGCGCTATCCGGAGATGCCGGACGCGCGTGCGCTGATCGAGTACGGCGTGCGCATGGAGGAACTCGGTTTCGAGTCCATCTGGGCCTGGGATCATATCCTCCTCGGGGTCGACCCGAACTTTCCCATCCACGAGGCTCTTTTGATCCTCACGGCGGTCGCGGCGCGCACCACCCGCATCCGGGTCGGCACCGGCGTGCTCGTGATGCCGATGCGCAATCCCGTGATCCTCGCCAAGGAACTCGCCACCATCGACCACATATCCAACGGCCGCCTGCTCGTCGGCACCGCCGTCGGCTGGTACAAGCGCGAGTTCGACTCCCTCGGTGTCGACTTCACGAAGCGCGGCCGCATCATGGAAGAGAGCCTCGAGATCATCGATCGGCTCTGGACCGAGGAGCGTGTCGACGGCGAATACCCCCCCTACAATATTCGCGGGGCGGTGATGTACCCCAAGCCCCTCCAGAAGCCGCGCCCCCCGCTGCTCATCGGCGGCTATGTGGACGCCGTTCTCAAGCGTGCCGCCACCAAGGGCGACGGCTGGCTGACCTATTATTACACCGCCGAGAGCTTCGCCCGCACGTGGGCCCGCATTCGCGGGTTCGCCGAGGAGGCCGGACGCAACCCCGACGAGCTGATTTCCACCAACCAGCTCCCCATCGTCATCGGGCCGCGCGCCAAGGTCGAAGGACCGATGCGCGAATGGCTGCAAACCGAATGGGACTATGCGTCCTGGTCGGAGTCGACCATGGACAGCGCCATCATCGGAACGCCCGAGGAGTGTATCGAGCAGATCGAGGCTCACCTCGCGACTGGCATCGACCGCCTCATATTCGTTCCCTACCGTTACGAGAAGGAACAGGTCGACGCCCTTGCCCGCGACATCCTGCCGCGCCTTCGGGCACGCCAGGCCTGACGCACCGCGGGTCGCTCCAAGGCCGGACAGCCGGCCTTGCAACTCGTCGGAGGCGGGAATATGCTCCAGTCGTCCGATGTGCCTAAAATTAGAACAATAATCTACCGGGAGTAAGTTGCTTCACCTGACGGCTCAGGCCCTCAGGTCATCAAAGGGAGTGAAGCGAATGAGGAAGTCGGTTCTGCTGGCCAGCGCATTGGCAGCAATGATGCTCGCGGGTCCCGCCAAGGCCGAGGACACCATCAAGATCGGCGTCACCCAGCCGTTGACGGGCGCATTCGCGGCGTCCGGCAACTACGTCGCCGACGGGGCGCGCCTCGCCGCTGAAGAAATCAATGCCAACGGCGGTGTCCTCGGCAAGAAGATCGAGCTGATCATCGAGGACAACAAGTCGAACCCGACCGAGGCCGTCGCGACGGCCGAGAAGCTCATCGTGAGCAATGGCGTTCAGGTCATGATGGGCGCCTGGAGTTCGACGCTGACGCTCGCCGTCATGCCCAAGCTCATGGAATACCAGATCCCGATGCTGGTCGAGACCTCCTCGTCCGGCAAGATCACGACATCGGGCAACCCCTATATCTTCCGCATCAGCCCGACCTCCGAGATGGAAGCCCAGGCCTTCACGCCACTGGTCGCCAGCCTCGGCATCAAGAAGGCCGCGTTCCTTTCGACCAACAACGACTTCGGCCTCGGAGCCGCCGACAAGTTCGCCGCAATGCTCCAGAGCCAGGGCGTCGAAGTCGTGACGCGCGAGACGATGGACCCGAAGGCGACGGAGTTTTCCGCCCAGCTCGGCACCATCAAGGCCTCGGGCGCCGACACGGTGTTCGTGACCACCGCGGTCGAGCAGATCACGCTGATCCTGCGTCAGGCCAAGGACCTGCAGTTGACGGCCCGCATCATCACCACTGGCGGCTCGAACTCGCCCGACCAGCTGATCGCTCAGGCCGGCGCCGCGGCTGAGGGCTCCCACCACCTCGTCTTCTTCACGCCCTGGTTCCCGGACGCGGTCGCCAATCCGGACGTCGCCAAGACCTTCGTTGCGCGCTGGAACGCCAAGGGCCACAAAATCGGCGGCCTGACCGAGGGCTTCCGCGGCTGGGACGGCATCCACACCATCGTCGCCGCGATCTCGGCTGCCGGCAAGGTCGAGGCCGAGGCCATCCGCGCCGCGCTCTGGGGCGTGACGGTCAAGGGCATCAACGGCAACATCGCCTTCATCAAGCAAGGCCCCGCCGGTCAGGAGAGCGCCCAGAACGTGCCGAGCGTCTATCTCGTCAAGATCGAGGGCGGCAAGGTCGTTCGCGGCAACTGACGCCGCACCTGGGCCCATCCGGCTCCCCGTCGCCGTCGCAGGACGGATCGATGACGGAGCGGGAGCACGGCTGACGACGGACGGACCCGGCCGGCACGACCCTCGGCCGGGCAACCGAAAGGATCGAGGCGGCAGCGCCGACGCTGGCCTCTCGCCTCGGTCCCCTCCTCGATGACCTCGCCGCTCATGTGGCGCGGACCCTTGCGCCGAGCACCTTCCGGCATCCCTTCACCATGAGACACGGCTGGTCGCCGCCGTGAGGTCAGATCGCACATGGATCAATTCCTCCAGCATGTCGTCAACGCGCTCATCCTGGGCGGCACGTATGCCCTCCTCGGGATCGGACTGACGCTGATTTTCGGCATCATGCGCGTCGTGAATTTCACCCACGGCGAACTCTACGCGTTCGGCGCCTATATGATGTACATGCTCGTCATGGTGCTCGGGCTGAACTTCTTCGTTTCCCTCGGGCTTGCCATCGTGCTCGGCATCCTTCTCGGCGCCGCGATCCAGTTCATTCTCTTGCGCAAGCTGCGTGACGCCGACATCGACACCACCATGCTCGTGATGATCGGCGCCTGGATCACGCTGCAAAACACCGAGCAGTTGATATGGAGCGGCGTCGCCAAGTCCATCGACAACCCGTTCCCCGACTCGCCACTTGTGATCGGCGCCGTCTCGGCATCCTGGACCCGCATTTTCGTCCTCATCGTCGCTCTCGCACTGATCGCCGGGAGCTACGCGCTCATCAACCGGACAAAACTCGGCAAGGCGATGCGCGCCACGTTCCAGGACCGTGAGACCGCGGCGCTGATGGGTGTCAACATCAACGCCATCCACATGGCGACGTTCGCGCTCGGCTCGGGCCTTGCCGCCGCCGCCGGCGCCCTTCTCGGCCCGGTCTTCGTGGTCTACCCGACCATGGGCGACCTCGCCTCGCTCAAGGCCTTCGCGATCGTCATCCTCGGAGGCCTCGGCAACATCGCCGGCGCCACCATCGGCGGCTTCATCCTCGCCTTCATGGAGGAGTTGGGCGCCGGCTACATTTCCTCCGGCTATCGCGACGCGATGGGCTTCCTGCTCATCATCGTCATCCTCCTCTTCAAGCCGACCGGGCTGTTTGCACGCAAGGAGCGCATCGGGTGAAGCGCCTCGCCATCATCGCCCTTCTGGCATTCCTGTTCTCGGTTCCCATGTGGCTGAAGGACTTCTACGTCCTGCACGTCCTCATCACGACCGGGATTTTCATCATCGCGGCCATGAGCCTCAACCTGCTGCTCGGCTACACCGGCCAGCTGAGCCTCGGCCACGTCGCCTTCTTCGGCATCGGCGCTTATGTCTCCAGCCTCGTGTCGCTCGGCTTTGAGATAAACGTCGCCGGCATTCCGATAGGGATCACGCCGAAGCCCGTCTGGTTCGCCATGTTGTGGGCTGTGGTCGTGGCCGGCCTCTTCGGCTGGATCATAGGCCGCATCTCGTTCAAGGTCCGCGGCGCCTACTTCGTCATCGTCACGGTCAGTTTCGCCGAGGTCGTCCGCCTCGTCGCGCTCAACTGGGTCGAGCTGACGCAGGGACCGATGGCCCTGAACAATATTCCCCACCTTCAGCTCGGCGATCCAGCGACCGGCTGGGTCGTTTCCTTCCTGCGCAAGCCGCAGAGCTACTATCTGATGCTGGTGTTCGCGATCGTGACCTACATCGTCATCGCGCGCCTCGTCGATTCCCGCGCCGGCCGCGCCATGATCGCGCTGCGCGAGAACGAGCCGCTGGCAACCTCCGTCGGCATCGACGTCACGCGCTATCTGGTGCTCGCCACGGCGGTATCGGCCGGCATCGCCGGGGCGGCGGGCGCGCTCTATGCCCACTACATCCGCATCGTCGACCCCGACGTTTTCCTCTTCATCTACACGGTGACCATGGTGATCATGGTGATCACGGGCGGCAAGGGCACGCTCGCGGGCCCGATCGTCGGTGGCGCCCTGTTCGGCCTCTTCCCGGAGGTCCTGCGCAGCATGTCGGTGCAGCCCGAGGTGCAGTGGATCGTCTATGGCATCCTGATGATCCTCGTCGTCTACTTCCTGCCCGAAGGGATCGTGCCCGCGGTGAGCCGCTGGTGGCGCTCGTATTTCGCCTCCAGCCCGCCTGACATCGGCGTCGCCGCGCCCGCCGGCGAGGGAATGGAAACACGCCGGGGGAGGAGCTGATGACGACCGACGTGAACAGGCCCAAGGCGCTCACCGTCGACGCTCTTTCGATCCGCTTCGGTGGCCTCCTCGCCGTCGAGAGCATGACCTTCCACGTCCACGAGGGTGAGGTCCTCTCCCTCATCGGTCCGAACGGCGCCGGCAAGACCTCCGCCTTCAACGCCATCACCGGCTACGTGCCGGCCAGCTCCGGCGAGATCCGCTATCGCGGCCAGCTCCTCAACGGTCTCAAGCCGCACCAGATCGCCGCCCTCGGCGTCGTGCGGACTTTCCAGAAGACGAGCGTCTTTGCCGGCCAGACCGTGCTCGACAACATCCTCGTCGGCCTCCACTTGCGCTCGCGCCAGAGCACCTGGGCCATCATTCTCGGCCTCGGTTCGGTCGCCAGGGAGGAGCGCGAACTGCGCGACCTCGCCCGCGAGACACTCGCCATCGTCGGCCTCGATCACCGGCGCGGCGAGATCGCCGGCTCGCTGGCCTACGGGGAATTGCGCCTGCTCGAGGTGGCGATCGCGCTCGCGGCCGGACCCACGTTGCTCCTGCTCGACGAGCCCGTGTCCGGCATGAATCCGGCCGAGACGGCGAGTTTCATGCAGATCGTGCATCGCCTGCGCGAACGCGGGCTGACGATCCTCATGGTCGAACACGACATGAAGATGGTGATGGGCGCTTCGGACCGGATCGTGGTCCTCAACCAGGGCCACATCATCGCCGATGGGCCGCCGGATGCGATCCGCCGCAATCCCGAGGTCATCCGCGCGTATCTCGGCGAGAGGTTTGCCGATGCTCACAGTTGAAGGACTGGTTTGCCGCTACGGCAAGATCGAGGCTGTCCGCTCCATCTCGCTCGAGGTGGGCAAGGGCGAACTGGTCAGCCTCATCGGTGCCAACGGCGCCGGCAAGACGACGACGCTGAAGGCCATTTCCGGACTGCTGCCGCCGGTATCCGGGCGCATCCTCTTCGAGGGGGAGGACATCACCCGCCGCTCCGCCCGCGACATCCTGCGGCTCGGCATCGCCCATTGCCCGGAGGGCCGGCGCGTCTTTCCGTACATGACCGTTCGCGAGAACCTCGAGATGGGCTGCTACCTGCGCAACGACAGTGCGGGCATCCAGAGCGATCTCGATCGCCTCTATGAGCGCTTCCCCATTCTCTTCGAGCGGCGCGACCAGGCCGCCGGCACGCTCTCGGGCGGCGAGCAGCAGATGCTGGCCATTTCGCGCGCGCTGATGTCGCGTCCCAAGCTCGTTCTCTTCGACGAGCCCTCGCTCGGTCTCGCGCCCAATCTGGTCGAGCGCACCTTCGAGATCGTCGCCGGCATCCGGGCCGAGGGAACGACGGTGATCATGGTGGAACAGAACGCCTTTGCCGCCCTCGAACTCTCGACGCGCGCCTACGTTCTCGAGCAGGGTCGCGTCGCGCTGACCGGGACCGGCAAGGAGTTGCTCGGCAATCCGCATGTCCAGGAGGCCTATCTCGGCGGCTGACGGGGCTGGGCGTCGCATGGACCGATCGGCCCGATCGGCGCGGTCCAGCTCGAGCGGGCCGGCCCGGGCATGGCGGCACAATCCGAGCGTTGCCCCTCGCCGGTGCTTCGGTTATGGTCGGCCCCGTGGATGGGGTCCGGCAGGGCCGGTCCCGTCGCGACCCGTCCGGCGCCTTCTCCAGTGCGCGCCGCCGGCCGGCACCCGTAGCTCAGCTGGATAGAGCGCTGCCCTCCGAAGGCAGAGGTCAGAGGTTCGAATCCTCTCGGGTGCGCCACCAACAAGCTGGCCGCTTGCTTTTTTCCTGCTCACTCCCCTTACTGGCCGTCAGATAATAATCGTACACCCATCCAGCGCACTGCTGCCGCGAATATTGGAATTCACCGTTTCCCACCGTGCTGTGGTCAGTAGAGACGCGCCTCCGTCACGCTGTTTGCAGCAGCAAATTGGACAAAAGTCCTTCCGATGGGTGTGATGGCATAGCGACCTTGTTCATCCATTGCTATCAACCGCTGATCCCGCAAGAAGGCGACCCAACTCAGAAAATCCAATGGATTTGCTTCCCGCCCGTCGGCAAACACGCGAACTTCGTGCTCAGCGTGAAGCCGTTGAAGTGCTTCAGCTGGTAGCGCAGCGCTTGCAGCTATTTCCCTTAGAGCCGCAACTTGGGTCCCAAAGATCTGGCGGCCAATATTGCTGAAGTCGTTGTACCGATTGCTCCACGCCAATTCACGTATCAGGCGATCTTTCAGATCCGGCGCGTTGCTCAAGTTTTTCCTCTGGATAAGTTCCTGGATTGGCTCGATCCAGGGCCGCAGCGTTGGATCATCCGGAAGTGGGTCCGTCTCGAGCGCCTTTCCCACATCCTCCTTCTTTTGTGACACTTCCACTACCACGCCTTGGTGACCGACCGGATCCTGGAATTCCAGTGGGCCGGCTTTCTTGAGGCGACCGGCCATGCCGGAAAAAGAGCTGAGGAAAGACTTGATCTCATCGCGAAAAAAAAGCGCGATGCCAATCACTACGGCGGGCCAAGCCAGGTAACCAATAAGATCAACCACTGTATTCACTACTGCCATGTAAGCCACCTCTTCGTTGGACGGGGCCAGTGAAAGCGCGACATGTATAATTGGCGGTGAGCACTTGGTGAGTAGATGCAAAGCTTTCAAGGTGTGGTCGCAAGTGTACAAGGCGCTGTGGATCACCATAAGAATTGTCCCATCGCTTTAATCACACTGGTGTTCGCCCTGTCATTCAATTCGGAGTGCATGATTTCAAATTAGAATCAGAAGCTTAGACTCTTAGTGATTCGCAGAATTATGGGGTTGGACTTAAACGACCGGGCACATCCCTGACAATTTGGACCGACAGCATCCCTGACACTGCTAGGCGTCTTCCTTAGCCGGTTCCGGCGCCGAGCGCAGCCGCGCACGCGGCGGAGCGAAGCGGTGGAACCGGCCAACGCGATCGACGAC